>CAYOXS010000040.1:0-27431 GCA_964407935.1 uncultured Caldilineaceae bacterium | reverse complement strand
GCAGACCACAGCTCTTAAACAAAATTGAGTAAAACTAGCGTAAAGGTTTGCAGCCGGTGATAATCCGGGTACTGACATTAAAGTTGCTGAAAAAGTTCATCATCTGATTGCCGCTCAATTGTATGATATGGCCGGCTTGCTAACTTACGTATGTTACACGTGTTTCTTGTGATGGTGATGATACGGATTGGGTAATGGTTTTCTCCAAATCATTTAACAGGGCGACAATGTTGTGCGACAACCTTTCGACGTCGAGCACACCTTGTTTGGCGGCGCGGATATCGCCGCGATTGTAGGCAGCCACCACGTCGATGACTTTTTGGTGCATTTGGGTGTGCGGCTGTTCAATCGCTTTAAATTGCGGTAAGTGGCCCAGGTCTGTTTGGCCCCGTTTGTAATACCACTGGCCCAAAATACATTCGGTGTGGGTATCAACATTCTCCTGGTGTAGTTTGACTTTGCCGTCTACAACATCCTGCAATCGCTTTACCCAGCGCAGGTGACATTGTTTGAAGAGTTCAATTTGGGCGCTGATATCGTTGTTCTCGGCCAGTTTAAATTGGGCAATCAACACGGTTAACCCTTCGGCCATTTCATTAAGCGATTGAGCCGAGGCGGACACTTCTTCAACCTGGGCATGCATTTCCTGGGCGCCCGCGCTAACTTCTTCAGCCGCGGCGCTGTTCTCCTGGCTCACACTCGACAGGTTTTCAATGCTGGCAGACACTTCGCTGGAACTGGCGGCCATTTCTTCGGCCGAGGCGGTGTTTTCTTCAACCACCGCCGACACCGTTTCCATAGACTGCACCAATTCTTGCGCCGAAGCGTTCATTTGTTGGGCGGCGGCGGCAATGGCATCTACTTGCCGGTTCACCTGTTCCGCCGCTTTTAAAATGTGGTTCAAAGCTTGTCCGGCTTCATCGGCCTTGGAAACGCCGGTTTCTACTTCGGTTGCCCCTTCGTTCATAGCGGTTACGGCTTCTGTTACTGTTTGCTGGATTTCACGGATGAGGCCGCTGATTTCTTTGGTGGCGGTGGCCGATTTTTCGGCCAGTTTGCGCACTTCGTCGGCTACCACGGCAAACCCTTTACCGTGTTCGCCGGCGCGGGCGGCTTCGATGGCGGCGTTGAGGGCCAGCAGGTTGGTTTGGCTGGCAATATCCTCAATTGTCGCCAGAATGGTGCCAATCTGATCAGAGCGCCGGCCCATTTCTTCTACCTTTTGGGTAGATACGCCCACTTTAGCCTGGATGGATTTCATCCCGGCGATGGTGGCTTCAATTGTTTTTGCGCCCATATGCGCCGCTTGGGTGGCCTGGGCGCTTTCGGCAGCGCCGGTTTGCGCGTTTTCGGCTACCTGTTGGATGGCATCGGTCATCTGGCTGGTGATACCAACACTCTTTGATACAGCCGTGGCTTGTTCCTGAGCGCCTTTGGCTATCCCGTCGAGCGCCCTGGCTAACTGATCCACAATGGTCATCGCCCGGGACATGTCTGCTGTTTGCTGAGTTATGCCGGTGGTCACCTGTTGAATGGTAGTGGTTATCTGGCCGGTGGCCTGGCCTGACTGATCGGCCGCTGCCGATAGCTGCATAGAAGCCGCGCTTACGTTGCGGGCGGTGTCTGTGATTTGGTTAACCAGTTCACGCCAGTTGGCGATCATTTGGGCAAAGGCATTGCCCAAAACGTCCTGCGGAGATTTGGGCGTAACGCTCACAGTCAAATCGCTGTTGGCCAGGCGTTCGGCGGCGCCGGCCATAGTTTGCACGTACTCGGCGAGCCGCCGAAACGCGTTAGCCAGTTGGCCAATTTCATCCTTTTGGTCAATGTCGATGGCGACATTGACGTCACCCTGAGAAATTTGTTCGGAGATGCGCCGGAGTTTGCCAACCGGTACGGTAATGATGCGGGTGAGCGCCACGGCGGTGATCAGCCCCACCAGCAAAGCCAGCAGCGACACAGTGCCGGTTTGGTTGATGGCCACCGTTTGGGCCTGTACCATTTTAGCTTTTTGCAGCGTGCGCAGGCCGTCGGCCTCGGTTTGCACCGCCCGGGCCGCCTCAATCAGGGTGGCTTCGTGCTGGTTTTGTTGCTGTACCGCGCCAACATAGGTGTTGAACGCGGTTTCGTATTCTTTGATGCTGGCAATTATCTTGTCGGCCTGTTCAGTGTTTGTTACATCCTGAAAACGCTCTTTTAGATTTTCCAGCAGCGCAACCATTTTGTTGATGGTAGCGTGAACCTGGGTTACGGATTCGGTATCGCCGTTGATAATAAAATTCTTTTCATTGCGCCGGGCTTCCAGCATCAATTTGACCAGGCTGTTGGCCTCCTGAACCTTGCTCAGCCTGGTGTTGATAACGGTCATACCCGCGTCAGCCTCGAGTTCGTTTTTCAGTTTGGTTTGCTGGTCGGCTTCCATTTCGGCCACCACCGCCAGCACATCGCCGCCCTTTTTGACCATATTGTCGTTGGCGGCAATCTTTTGATCTTCCAGTTGTACATACCGGGTAAAGGTGTTGTAATAATTGTCCAGTTCTGTTTGGATTTTGGCGATGATGTCCCGGTCGGCCTGTACCTGGAGCCGGTTGTAAACGGTGGTGAGCTGATCTTTAAATTCAACTATCAGCGTGTCCATCTTTTCCACAGAATTCTGGGTTTCGCCGGCGCGGACAGCGTAACCCGAGATAATGAAATTCTTTTCAGCGCGGCGGGCTTCCAGCATGTGGACAATAATCTGGTTGGCAGCATCGGCCATTTCGCTGTTGTGGGCTGTTTTTTGCAACCCCAGATAGCCGGTGTAGGCCACAATTCCGGTTAAAATTAAAACCAGGCCAAACCCCACGCTGAGTTTTAATGAGAGCTTTACGTTTTTCATAATGTTTAATTTTTTCATAATATATCGGCCCTTGAGTGGATTTTTTGCCTCATCAACCGGCTGTTTTGGACCAGACAGAAAATGAGGCGGACAAAACACCTTGATACAAATTTGTGACGTGTTGTGTAAAATACTGGTATGATGTTCGGCATAAAAATCATTTTCTAAAGTGGGAAAAAAAGAATCTGCCGTAAAGAATGCGTAAAGAAGGGTGTGGGTGAATTGGGGATGGGCATAAAAAAAGACCGGTTACAATGAACCGGTCTTTCTGGTTAGCGTGAATGGCGTTTATTCGCCGGGTACCGAGGCGACTTCTTTCTTGAACTCCCACCGTTCCGGTGAGCGCCACAGGCTGGAGAGGATCAACTGCCGGATGAAGATCAGTTCTTTGGGCAGCCGGTCGTAGAGTTTGGCAAACAGTTCTTCGTGAGAGAGCACTTCGTCAACCCATTTTTGGCGATCAACGGCCATCAGGTTGCGGTACTGCTCGCGGGTAAAGTCCAGCCCGCGCCAGTCCAGATCTTCATAACGCGGCACACGGCCCAACGGGTTTTCAATGCCGTACGCGCGGCCGTTGGCCCGCTCAACAACCCATTTGAGCACGCGCATATTTTCGCCAAAGCCGGGCCACAGGAACTTGCCGTTTTCATCTTTGCGGAACCAGTTAACGGAGAAGATGCGCGGCGGGTTGGGAATATGGCGGCCAAAGTTGAGCCAGTGGCTAAAGTAATCGGCCATGTGGTAACCGCAGAAGGGCAGCATAGCAAACGGATCGCGCCGAACCTTGCCCACAGCGCCGATGGCGGCGGCGGTGGTTTCAGAACCCATTGTGGCGGCCATATACACGCCGTAGTTCCAGTTGGAAGCCTGCATCACCAGCGGCACGGTATCGCTGCGGCGGCCGCCAAAGATAAAGGCTTTAATTGGCACACCGTTGGGGTTATCCCATTCGGAATCGATGACCGGGTTTTGGGCAGCCGGTGCGGTAAAGCGGGCATTGGGGTGGGCGGAGGGCCGGCCGCTGTCGGGCGTCCAGTCTTTGCCGGTCCAGTCGATCAGGTGGGCAGGCGGGGTTTTGGTTAACCCTTCCCACCACACATCGCCGTCGTCGGTCAGGGCCACGTTGGTGAAAATGGTATTCTTGGCGCACGAAACCAGGGCGTTGGCGTTGGAGTCCATTGACGTGCCGGGAGCGACGCCAAAGTAGCCGGCTTCCGGGTTGATGGCGTACAGTTTGCCATCGGCGCCGGGTTTGATCCAGGCAATATCATCACCCACGGTGGTCACTTTCCAGCCTTCTTCAACAAAGGAATCGGGCGGAATGAGCATGGCAAAGTTGGTTTTGCCACAGGCGCTGGGGAAGGCGGCGGCAACATAGGTTTTTTGGCCGCTGGGTTCTTCTACCCCCAAAATGAGCATGTGTTCGGCCAGCCAGCCTTCGTCGCGGGCAATGGCGCCGGCAATCCGCAGGGCAAAACACTTTTTACCCAGCAGGGCGTTGCCGCCGTAACCGCTGCCGTAAGACCAAATGAGGCGTTCTTCCGGGAAGTGGACAATGTATTTGGTGGTGGGGTTGCAGGGCCAGGCCACATCTTTTTGGCCGGGTTCCAGCGGCGCGCCCACAGAGTGGAGGCAGGGCACAAAGTTGCCGTCTGCGCCCAGCACGTCGTAAATTTTGCCGCTCACCCGGGTCATAATATGCATATTAACCACAACGTAGGGCGAGTCGGTTAGTTCAACCCCAACATAGGAAATGTGCGACCCAATTGGCCCCATGCTGTAAGGGATAACGTACATGGTGCGGCCGCGCATACAACCATCATAGTGCCCGGTCAGGATAGACTTCATTTCTTTGGGGTCCATCCAGTTGTTGGTGGGGCCGGCGTCGTCTTTGCGCAGGCTGCAAATAAAGGTGCGGTCTTCTACCCGGGCCACATCGCTGGGGTCTGAGCGGGCCAAAAAGGAGTTGGGCCGTTTTTCTTCGTTCAATTTAATAAACGTGCCGGCATCAACCAGCACATTGCACATCTCGTCGTATTCGGCTTGCGAGCCATCACACCAGTAAACCTGGTCGGGTTTGCACAAGGCGACAGCCTCTTGCACCCACTCTCGCAATTTTTGGTGTTTTACATTACTCGGGAATTCCATGAATGCCTCCTATTTAATTTTAATGTTTTGGCGTTAAAACGGATAAGCTAACTTTGGCAGCAACTGGGGGCCCCAGATACTAAAGGGTCTGCCACGGTGCAAGACATTTATATTGATTTGTAGGGTAGAAATCGTAGTACTAGCTGGGGAAGCTCCGACAACTTAGTTTATTCATTTTTAGCGCATTCGCAAACCGGCGCCAGAAATACATTTGGCCGCCGACCAAATTGTGATTTTTATCACAATTAAATATACACAAACCCCATTGTAACCGAAAATCTGTAGATTGAAAGTGACATTTGTCACATGTATTTGTGATATTTGTCACAATATTTTGTGAGATTGGTCAAAAGTACAGTTGTTGTAAAGAAAGTCAATACTGTATAATAGGGCGTAACCCGTGGATGCTCACGGGCTGGCTGCAATATTGGGCTGATTTTTTGGGGGGCGCGCGGCGCTGAAAAATCTGTGACAACCGGTGGCCTCGGAGATTTTTCGCGCCGTGAACTGATGGTTGCCAGAATAATATAAAGAGGTGGTTTACGCGTGGAATCCGACCGTACCAGAAATTTGGAACCGAATACCCAATCCCGCGGCCAGGATGTTGCCGGGCAGTATGTTCAAAATTCAAACGCCCAACTCCGGCAGCGTCTTAGTGAATTGGCCCTGTTAAATGATCTCTCTCAAACGTTGGTCTCAACGTTTGATTTAGAGGCGATATTAAATACCGTCACTCGAAAACTGGTAAATTTTTTTGGGGTTGATACCTGCGGCGTGGCGTTACTCGATGCCGAAAAAACGGCGTTAACCGTTGTGGCCGAATACGACCGGACCAACACCGACAGCACGGTGGGGCTGGTGCTGCCGCTGGCCGACAATCCATTGTCGGTTCGGGTTATCGAAACCCGAAAACCAAACCAACTGTCGGCCAAAGATGTTGCCCCGGAAACTTCTCTTTCTCCAGACATGTTAGAGCAACGGCAGGTTCAATGTCTGCTGGTAACGCCGCTCATTTCCAAGGGAGAGGTAATTGGGACATTTGGGCTGGCCACCGCTGTGCCTAACCGGGTGTTTACCGCCGCAGAAATGAGCCTGGCCGAAACTGTGGCCGGCCAGGTGGCCGGCGCTATTGTTAATGCCCAGCTTTTTGAGGAGGAACGGCGGCAGCGCCAGGTGGCCGAAAGCTTGCAGGCCGTAGCCACAGTGCTCAACAGCAGCCTGGATTTACAAACGGTGCTCAAAAAAATTCTGGAGCAGTTAGGCAATGTGATTCAACACGATGGCGCGGCTGTATTTTTGAGAGACGGTGAGGATTTGGTGATCACCGCCGGGGCCAAATTAGCCGAAAGGTTTGTTGGCGTGCGCATCCCGCGCTTCAGCAGAAATCCGGCCGCGCGCGTCTTTCGCAGCAGTAAGGCGTTTGTTATCCCCGATGTTGAACTTGATTTTGGCTGGGAAAAATGGCCGGATGGCGCACCGATTCGATGCTGGATGGGCGCGCCTCTGGCGGTGAGTGGCCGGGTGATTGGCGTACTGAGCGCCGATAATTTTAACGTGGGCGCTTACTCAGATAATGATCAGCAGATTCTGGAAACGTTTGCCAACCAGGCGGCCACTGCCATTAGAAACGCCCAGCAGGTAAGTCTGGTTGAAGAGGCTCTGCATGAAACGCAATTGCTGTACCGGGTAACCAGCATTCTGGCCAAAACCCCGGATACCCAGCAAGGCGTAGAAAAAGCCCTGGGCGAGTTTTTGCAGGCGTTGGGCTTACAACAGGGCGGCATCAGCCTGTTTGATGATGAGCGACAAACCGGTTACCTGTACGTGCTGTATCGAAATGGCCGGCCGCAGCAACCGACGGCAGAAACCATTAACTTTAAATCCAAAGCCTATCAATACATCATTGAAACCGGCCGTTCACTGGCGGTGTACGATGCTTACAATGAGCCGCTTTTGTTTGAAAATCGCAACCTGACCCTGGCTCATAACATCAAATCAATGCTTTTTACGCCGCTGATTTTGCGAGGCAAAGTGATTGGCGTGCTGGGCGCAGATACCACGGATGGATACCGCCATTTTTCTGAGCGGGAGCAAAACCTGGCCCAGGCGGTAGCCGACTCGATTGTGACCACGCTTGAGAATGCCCGGTTATTAGAACAGGAACAGCGCCAGCGGCAGGTTGCCGAAAGCCTGAGCCATGTTGCCGCCATTTTAAATAGTCACCTTGACCACCGCGAAGTGCTGCGCAAAATCCTTGAGCAGCTTGGCCGGGTTGTGCATTATGATGGAGCCGGCATTTTATTGCAGCATGATGATCAGTTGGTGCTGGCCGCCGGCACTAATCTGGCCAACGATTTTATCGGGTCCACCGTGCCGTTAACAATGCCAGACCCGGCGGTGCGGGTTGTCAAAAATAAAAAAGCGCTTCACATCAGCGATGTCCACCAGGACCCGTATTGGGAGATTTGGCCGGGCGGTGAATCGATCAGGGGCTGGCTGGGCGTGCCGCTTGTTACCAGTAAAGGGGTGATTGGTGTTTTAACGGTTGACAGCGGAATGGTTGGGGCGTACACAGAAACTGATGCCAACGTGTTGCAGTTGTTTGCCAATCAGGCGGCCATCGCTATTGAAAACGCCAACCTGGTCAGAGAATACCTGCAAGCCAAAGAGGCCGCCGAAGCCGCCAGCAACGCCAAAAGCGTGTTTTTGGCCAGCGTCAGCCACGAATTACGCACGCCACTCAATGGGATTTTGGGGTTTGCTCAAATCCTAAAAATGGACCCGGAATTAACCCCGGACCAACTGGAGGGCGTGGACGTTATTGACCAAAGCGGGCAGCATTTGCTCAGCCTGATCAACGATATTTTAGACCTGGCCAAGGTGGAAAGCGGCAAGCTCGAACTGAATTATGCCGATTTTAATTTAACCGAGTTTCTTTCTAACATTTGCAGAACCATGCAACTCAGGGCCGAATTTAAAAATATCAGCCTTGACTGTAATGCCAACGCCGCCGTTTGGGGTGGTAATCACCAGCTTGCGCTGCCCACCGTGGTTTATGGCGATGAAGTCAGGCTGCGCCAGGTGATCATCAATTTGCTGGGAAATGCCATCAAATTTACTGATCGTGGCCAGGTAAGTTTTAAGGTCAGCCGCATTGATAACGGCGTCGACCCTGCCGGCTGCCAGCTTCGGTTTGAGGTTGAGGATACTGGTTTGGGGATTCCGCCGGAGGAGTTGGACCGAATTTTTGAGCCGTTCCGCCAGGCAGGTGATTACAAGCAAAAAGCCGAAGGCACCGGCCTGGGGCTGGCCATCTGCCGCAACCTGGTTGAGAAAATGGGCGGCCAATTGCAGGTGGAAAGCACGCTGGGTAAAGGCAGCCGGTTTTGGTTTGAAATTCCCCTGCCAGTTTCGGGCGACGCCGGCACACATTCAGTGGCCGATGCCAGCCACATTATTGGGATTAAGGGACTACCGCCAAAAATTCTGGTGGTGAGTAAATCGGTTGAAAACCGGCAGGTTTTGGCGGGGATGTTGTTACCTCTTGGCTGCAAAATAATCGAAGCCGCCGATGGGGTTGGCGGCGTTGAAAAAGCCGTTCAACAGCGGCCGGACGCGGTGATTGCCGATTTGAACATGCCGGGCATCTCTGGTTTAGAGTTGATCCGGCGTCTGCGCCAGACCCCCGCGCTGCAAGAGGTGGTCATCATCATTATGTCTGGCAGCGGGCAGGAAACCGACCGGCAAAAATGTTTGGCCGCCGGGTGCAACGCCTTTATTTTTCGGCCGGTGCGCCTGGGCCGGCTGTATTTTGAGCTTCAGCAGCATTTGGGGTTGGAGTGGGTTTACGTCGGCGCGGAACCCGTCGAGGCCAGCCCTCAATTTGTTGCGCCTCCGGGCGACCAACTGGCTCAGCTCATCGAGTTGACCCGGATTGGCGATATCCGGCAGATCAAACGGTATCTTGATCAGCTCGAAGCCGAAGACCCCCAGTTTCAGCCTTTTGTCAGCCAGACAAATGTTTTGCTCAAAGGGTTTCAACTGGAAAAACTGCGTGCTTTTCTGGAGTCACTTTAACGGTAGCTCTGATTTAAACCGTGGACAAGTTTTTATGACCAAATTCGCCCCCTCCCCTAACCCCTCCCCCCTTCCCAAAGGGAAGGGGGGCCAGGGGGATGGGCCAAAAATGTTACCACGGTTAAGTGCGGTGCTACCCTTTAACTAACCACGGGGTGGGTTTATGACCATGCAGGACACAATTTTGGTAGTTGATGATAACCCGGCCAATTTGGGGGTGCTGTTTGATGCGCTTGAAGGGGCCGGCTATCGGGTATTGATCAATTCCAGAGGCGAGACGGCGCTGGAAATTGCCGAAGAAGTTGAGCCGGATTTGATTTTGCTCGATGTGATGATGCCGGGCCTCGACGGGTTTGAAACCTGCCGCCGCCTGAAAGAAAATACGGGCACTCAACATATCCCGGTGATTTTTATGACCGCGTTGAGCGATATTGTTGATGAAGTGAAAGGGCTGCGGCTCGGCGCGGTAGATTATATTACCAAACCCATTCAGGTAGACCGGGTGCTGGCCCGGCTGCGCACTCATCTGACCATTAGAAAATTACAGCGCCAGCTTGAGGCTCAAAATGTTGAGCTGGATGCCTTTGCCCACACCGTGGCCCACGATCTGAAAAACCCGTTGGGCAATCTGGTAACCTATGCGGGCTATCTGCAAGACGCCGCCGCCGAGCTGGACCCCGCAGAGTTTGCGGAGATGGTGCAGGGGATTGCGAATTCGGCTCAAAAAGCCGTGTATATTGTCGATGAACTCTTGCTGCTGGCCAGCGTGCGCAAGGAGCGGGTTATTACCCGGCCCATTGTCATGACCGAGGTCATCAACCAGGCTTTGCAACGCCTGGAAATTATGGCCCAGGACTATCAGGCGGAAATTACCGCTCCCCAAGATTGGCCGGCGGCGCTGGGGCACGCCTCGTGGATTGAGGAAGTGTGGGTTAATTATCTGAGTAACGCCATCAAATACGGCGGCAACCCGCCCCGGATTCAACTGGGCTTTACGCCGCTGCCGGATGGCGTGGTCTGTTTTTGGGTAAAAGACAATGGCTCCGGCCTTGACGCCGAAGCCCAGGCCAGCCTTTTTGCCGAATTTTCGCGGCTGGACAAACTGCGGGTGCAGGGCTACGGGCTGGGGCTGTCGATTGTGCAGCGGATTGTGCAAAAACTGGGCGGCCGGGTTGGCGTTGAGAGCGAACCCGGCCACGGCAGCCGCTTTTATTTTACATTGCCCGCCGGTTAGGATAGCGATTAGGCCAATACGGCCAGTTTGGTTCGTTTGGTCTGGCGGGCGCGTTCGTTTTTGTCCAAAATTCGCTTGCGAATCCGCAGCGTTTTGGGCGTCACTTCCAGCAACTCATCATCAGCCAGATATTCAATACATTCATCCAGACTCATTAGCCGCGGCGGCGTGAGCCGGTTGTCAACATCTCTGAATGCCTGGCGCATGTTGGTCAGTTGTTTGCGTTTGGCCACATTCACTTCAAGGTCACCGGGGCGCTGGTGTTCGCCCACAACCATGCCGGCGTACACGTCAATGCCCGGCGGCACAAACAGAATGCCCCGTTCTTCGGCGTTTTCAATGCCAAAGGCGGTGGTGGGGCCGGTTTCCCAGGCCACCAGCGAGCCACGCTCGCGCATGGTTGGTGTGCCGGCCAGCGGGCCGTAGCCGTGAAAAATACTGTGCATAATGCCCGCCCCCCGCGTGGCCGTTAAAAAGTGGTAGCGAAAACCCAGCAGCCCGCGCATAGGGGCTACGTACGTCATATGCACCGAGCCGTCCGGTTTGGTTTCGGTGTTGATCATTTCACCGCGCCGTTTGCCCAGCATTTCTACCACCGCGCCCACGGTTTCGGCGCTGGTTTCAATGTACACTTCTTCGTAGGGTTCCAGTGTTTCGCCGCTTTCACCCTCGCGGAAAATAACCTCCGGCCGCGACACCTGAAATTCGTAGCCTTCACGGCGCATGGTTTCAATCAGAATAGCCAGGTGGAGTTCGCCCCGGCCCGATACCACAAACGTGTCGGCGCTGTCAGTTTCTTGCACCCGCAGCGAAATATTGCGTTTTAACTCGTCCTGCAGCCGGTCTCGCAGCTTGCGCGAGGTGACCCACTGGCCATCCCGCCCGGCAAACGGCGAGGTGTTAACCCCAAAGGTCATCCGCACGGTTGGCTCTTCAACTTTGATGGTGGGCAGCGGGATTGGATTTTCCGGGTCGGCCAGGGTTTCGCCAATGGAGATGTTTTCCGGCCCGCCGATGGCCACAATTTCGCCGGCTTCGGCGGCGGCTACTTCTACCCGCTGCAACCCCTCGTGGACGTACAGGTAGCGCACCCGCTCAGGAATGCTCTCGCCGGTGTGGGTGAGGCGCAGCACGGTTTGACCCGCTTCAATCTGGCCGCCAAACAGCCGGCCAATAGCCGTCAGTCCCCGGTAGGAATCGTAATCCAGGGTGGTGACCAGCATTTGCAGCGGCGCGTTATCGTCAACTTTGGGGCAGGGGATTTCTCGCAGAATGGTTTCAAACAGCGGTTGCAAATCCGGCCCCAGTTCCGGGGTCAGGCCGGCCCGGCCTTCGGTGGCAGTGGCGTAAACCACCGGGAAACTGGCCTGTTCCTCGGTAGCGCCCAGTTCGATGAACAGATCAAAGGTGTCATTGAGCACCCGGTCGGTATCGGCGTCTTTGCGGTCAACTTTGTTGATCACCACAATGGCCCGATGGCCCATAGCCAGCGCTTTTTTCAGCACAAAGCGGGTTTGGGGCATAGGGCCTTCGGCGGCGTCAACCAGCAGCAGCACGCCATCAACCATATTGAGTACTCGCTCTACCTCGCCGCCAAAATCGGCGTGGCCGGGAGTATCGACAATATTGATTTTGACTCGCTCGCCGGTGGCCGGGTCATCGATGCTGATGGCGGTGTTTTTGGATAAAATGGTAATGCCCCGTTCCCGTTCCAGGTCATTCGAGTCCATCACCCGGTCGGTGAGGTGCTGGTTGGCCCGAAAGACCCGGGCCTGGCGCAGCAAAAAATCGACCAGAGTGGTTTTACCATGGTCAACGTGGGCAATAATGGCAATGTTTCGTAAATTTGTTCGTTCTTTAAGCATTGTTCCTCATGAAGCCAACAAAAAACGCAAGGTGGCTGTCCTTGCGTCATCGCGATAAATAAGACTGCTGAATTGGATACTATAAAGGCAAATGGCCGGTTGGTCAAATTATTTGAATAGAATATCCAGCAGTTTATTGGCTGCGGCCAGGCCGGATAAGGCAGCGCCCTCAATTCTTGGCTCGCCAAAGGCATCGCCGGCAAAGATCAGCGGGGGTAAATCCGCGGCGGCCAAACACCGGTCCGAATAGAGCACGGTGGGCAGCGCGTAACGCCAGCGTTTGAGCTGCGCCTCGAGTATTTGGGTGGAATCGCCCAGCAATGGCCGCAGTTCGTCGGTGAGGGCAGCGAGCGCCTCTGCGAGGGGCGCGAGCCACAACTGCTGGCTGTACTCGGGGCTGGCGTGAACGGTGATCAGGGCGGCTTCCGGTGAAATACCCTTGCGCTGGTTATCGGCAATCCAGCTAATGCGAGCTTCCGGGCGCTGCAGCGCGCCGGGTTCTGGCAGGTTTACCGGGCCTTCTACCCAATACAGGCCGGCCAGGCAGGGCGCGTATTTTATCCGCTCCAGGGCGGTGCGGGTCAGGGGCGCAAGTTTGGTGTGCCCGGCATCCAGCAGCGCCAGCGACTGGGGCGCGGGCGGCGTTAAAATGACAGCTTTACTGCTGAAAATCTGGCCGGTTTCGGATTCGGCCTGCCAGCCAGTAGGGGTGGGGGCCAGCGTGGTTAGCCGGGTGTTAACCCGGACGTTCAGCCCCCGGGCCAGCATTTGGGCCAGCGCGGCCATGCCGCCGGTAACAGCGTAACGCGGGTAACCGTCGGGCTTGGCTTTGGCCAGGCTGCCATCGCCCCAACCGGTTGACCAGCGAAAGACCAGCCCCTGGCTGCGCCATTGTTCAACCCAGCGGCTAAATTCTGCCGAGCGCGCCGTGAAAAACTGAGCGCCGTGATCGGCCCGGCCGGGGCCAATGCGCCGGGTAGCCAACCTGCCGCCAACAACCGAGCCTTTATCAACCAGTATCACCCCAAAGTTGTATTTTTGTAGCATGTTGGCGGCCATTAACCCGGCCATTCCGGCGCCAACAATCAAAATGTCGGGGTTAAACTGCGACGGGTCTGTGTTCAAACCGTTAGTTCTCTTCCCACTCTTCCAGTTCGATGAGCCAGTCTTTCACCAGACCGGCGCTCGGCGAGCGGATTTCTTCAAAAATAGCGTAAGACTTGCGCAGGTATTCAACCGCCTGATCAATTTGTCCCAAATCGCGGTAGGCCAGCCCTAGGTTGCCCAGGCTGTTGCCTTCGCCGTGCCGGTCACCGGATTGACGGGCGGTGGCCAGCGCTTTTTCAAAGTGTTCGATGGCCCATTTGGCGTGGCCCATTGTCCGGTAGGTATCGCCCAGGTTACCCAGCCATGCGCCCTCGCTGGGGCGGCCAAGCTGCCACGCGGCAATCAGCCCGACTTCGTTGGCGGTTACCCGGTCGGCCAGGTAGCCCTGCCGGTCCAGGTAATCTTCCACGGCGGCGGCCAGCCCGTGGGCGGCCTCCCATTCTTTCCAGGTAACGCATTCAACCATCACTTTCATAAAATGAGGCCGGTTAACATCCAGCACCTGATCGCCGCTGACGCCCAGCGCGCTTTGCTCCCAGGCCAGGGCCATAAAAAAGGTGGCCAGCCGCCGCACGGATTTGGGCGGCGGGGTCAGGTTTGTTTGCGCGTAGCCATAAATGTAGGGATGACTGACCTGATAACGGCCATCGACCCACCACAGCAGGCCAAAATTCCCCAGTTCGCGGAGCGCCATGCGCACCTGTGGGGTTTGCTGCCGGGCCGGCTGCTGGCCAAACAAGCCGCGAATGGCGGCAAACAGGCCGTGGCTGGGCTGGATGGTCAGCGTTTTGGAGATCACATCCTGATCAAACGGCATCGATGCCAGCAGCCCGGATACGGCCAGCGCCTGCTGGGCGGTTTCGCTGACCTGTTTGAGGCTGTTGTCGATGACCAGCGGCAGGCATTCCTGCTGCCGTTCTTCTGGCGAAAGGCCGGGCAGCGGCGTGCTTTCCAACCAGGCCAGGTAATCGTTGGGATTAATGTTTTGGGCGGTCAGGTGTTTGCCGGCCAACTGAATGGCCAGCGGCAAGTAGCCCAGTAATTCGCAGATGCGCTCGGCGGTGCGGGGTGGCACCCGGCCGGCCAGCTCGGCCAGTATGCGCAGGCACTCTTCGGTCGATGGCGGTTGAATTTCAATTTGTTCCTCAACCCCTTCCGGGCAGGTGCGGCCGGTTACCAGCACCCCGCTGCTGCCGCGCATGGCCAGGATGCCGGACAGGTCGTCGCACTGTTCAGCGCCATCAAACACCAGCAGCGCTTTGCGGCTGGCCAGCGCGCGCTGGGTGGCTTCGTAGGGTGAGGGGATGGGGTCTTCGCCAAACACGCGGGCAATTTCTTCCAAAGCGATGTCGGCACGGGGCTGGCGGTGGAAACTATGATAGATGATTCCATCAGGAAACAGGTCTGGCAGCGTGGTGCGCGGAGCCAACTGCCAAACCGCGGCCGCGGCGATTTCGCTTTTGCCAATACCGGCCGGCCCGCACAGGCTGATGACGTGGCCCGGTTTGAGGGTCGCCACAATTTGAGCTACTTCCGGGCGATTGTCCATAAAGCGGTTGGCCCGAGCTGGCCGCTGGAAGGGCGCCGGCCCGCCAACCGGTACCGCCGGTTGCGCCTCTGTATCCGGCTGTAACTTGTTCAACAAACTCTGGGCCAGCGCTTTAATAGTGGGGTCAAGGCCGGCTCGCACCCCCAGAATTTCTTCGCCCAGCGTGGCCTGCCGTCCGGCCGAGTCGGACTTTTTTTCCAACTGTTCCAGCGCATCAAATAAATCACTTTCTGCGCCATATTTTTTTCGCAGCAGCGACTTTAAACTCTGGTAGGCGGCGGCCGCTTCCGGGCTAAGTGGATCGGTGGTTAACGCCGTAATAATCGCTTTGGAAATAATGTCCATCGCCGTATCCTTGTGTGAATAATTTGGTCTGAATCAGATATATGATACTGTTTTCTGCCGAACAATCAAAAAAGAGGCAGGCCAGCGGCCTACCTCTTAAAATGTCCTTCGCAGTCCAACTTATTGGGGTGGCTGGACCACCGGAATCTGGAATTTCATAATCCGATTGTTGTCGGAGTCAGCGACCAGCAGATTGCCGGCGGGATCAACTTTCAGGCCCACCGGCAGCCCAAACGAGGCCAAATCCTGGCCAAACTGGCCCCACGTCATCAGTACACTGCCGGTGTTGCCATCGTAGCCAATGATGCGGTAGCCTTCGGGATCGCTGATGAAAACGCGGTTTTGGTCATCAACTGTGATGTAGGGTTTGTTGACCACGCTTTCGCCATCCCAACCGACAATCGGCCACTCCAGCACGGGGTTAAAGTTGGCATCGAATTTTTGGACGCGCCGGTTCCAGGTATCGGCCACGTAAATGTTGCCCTGGCCGTCAATGGCAATGCCGACCGGCTCTTCAAATTTGCCGGGGACAATTCCGCCGCCACCCCAAGCCTGCAAAAACTGGCCGCTGGCTGTGAATTTTTCAACGCGCTTGTTGCCGGTGTCGGTAACGTACACGTTGCCCTGGGCATCGATGGTGACATCGCGCGGCCCCCAAAACATGCCGGGTTCCGTCTGGGCATCGGTTTGCACATTGGCAAAGGTGCCAAAACTGTTCAAATATTCGCCGGTGGGACTGAAAATCTGCACCCGGTGATTCCAGGTATCGGCCACGTACACGTTGCCATCCGGCGCAACGGCAATGCCCCACGGCTCGTTGAACTGGCCCAGGCCGGCGCCGTTACCGCCCCACTTGTACATAAAATTGCCGTTTTGATCAAACACCTGAATCCGGTGGTTGCCGGAATCGGCCACGTACACCAGCCCTTCCGGGCTGACGGCCAGGTTGCGCGGCGTGTTAAACTGGCCGTCGCCGGGGCCGTTGCTGCCCCACACTGCCGCCGCTTCGGCCTCGGTGCGCTTGCCGGCGTAGGGGTCCAGCCCGGCCGCCGGGCCGCCGGCGGCTAACTGCACCGGCCCGCTCTGGTAATCCCACACATCGTTGAGCACATCGTTGCGGATGTACACGTTGAACCGGTGGACAAAGGGCCACTCGTTGAGGTTGTAATCTTCATACTGGCGGTAAAACAGAATTTTGAACAGCTTGCGCCAGCTATCGCGTACGGCCTGCCGCCCGGCTTCGCTGTCCAGATCGGGCGGGCCGGCAACGTAGGTTTGCCACAGCCGGCCGGGAGACTGATCCTTGTAATCTTCAATGGGCCACCAGACCAGCCGGTAATTGAAGCGGGTGTATTTATCGCCCAGGTAAGGTTTGGCCTTGCTCTCGTTGGCCGCGCCGACAATAACAACGGGCGAATCCATCGCGTCGCGGGTGGGGTTTTCGCCGTAATAAACCCGGTTGGGGTATTCGCGCATGTACCATTCCAGCGGCCACGTCGAGTCGTTGTCGTAGGCCACGCGGATCATTTTGTCGCCCACCGTCCGGCGCGAAATCTCGTCGATCTGGTTGAGGGCCAGCTTTACATCCGGCGCGGCGTGGGCGTAAACCAGTACCTCGTTAACATAATCATAATTGACAAAGTTGAGCAGCCAGGCGAAGCGCACCGTAAACAGCGCCATCAAAATGAGCGCGGTAACCAGTGCCGTTTTGGCCGCCAGCGCCCGGCCCAGTTTGCGGCCGTAAATCCACAGCACCACCGCCAGCCCCGCCAGCAAAATGATGCCGGCGATAAAGCGGGAGGTATCGTTGATAGCTTGCAGCGACTGGCTGCGGAACGGCTCGGCGGCGATGATGGCCAGCAAAGCCACCGGCACCAGCAGCAGCGCCGCGCCCAAAATCAGCCCGCCTTTCTGGTACGATTCGCGCCAGCTAAAGTTGCCCAGCGCCGACTGGATAACGTGCCCGGCCAGGAAAATAAATGGCAGCGTCATATGCACCGACAACCACGGCATTTTTTCACCGGCCCAACTGTAAATGGCCAAACTCAGCACGGCCCAAAAAATGGCAAACGCGGCAAACGCGCCGCCGTCAGAATAGGTAAGGGTGGGGTTGGCTTCCAGTTCGGCGTCGGCGTGGGCCGGGAAGCGGCGGCGAATAATGTACACCAGCCCGCCAATCACCCCAACCAGTAGCGGCAGAAATTCATACATGGGCAGCAGCATCAGGTAGTAGTACCACGGCTGGCCACCGCGCTGCACGCCGTGCTGCTCCAGCCAGTAGGAAATTGCGCCAATTGAGCCGCTGTAAAGGCCGCCAATATTGGAAAAGAAGGTAGTGTGCAGCAACACCCAAACAATAAGCGCGGCCAGCACGGCCCAGCCCAGCTCTTTTTTGGCCGCGATCACGTTTTTGACAAACAGGCTGACCGGCAGGCGCTGATAGTCGGCGCCAACCTGGATCATCACCGCGCTGAGCAGGGCGATGGCCAGCACTACCATCGCATCAACGTGTTCGTACAGGCTCGATCCGTCCTCGGAGGCAAAAAACTCGCCATAAATTGCCAGCCCCAAAATGATGGCCGCGCCAATATACAACACATAGTTGAGAATCTGACGGCGGACGTCGGGCAGGGTTTCCCACAAATAGGCCAGCCCGATAAAGGCAAAGCCGATGAAGCCGTGAATGTAGGCCACTTCTTTGGTGGCGTGCATCAGGGTTACTGCCAGCGCGCCCATGTACAGCCACAACGGCCGGCGGGTGCGCATAAATTGGAAAAAGGCCAGCACCATTAACGTGGTTTGAACGTTAACAAACGACTCGTTGCGGATGTAGCGAGCGTAGTACATAATGCCCGGCGAAATGAGCAGCATCAGCGAGGTGGCCAGCGCGCCAATACGGCCCAGCCACGGCCGGAACCAGTACGGCAAAATGACCAGCACAACGCCAAAGATCGCCGGGGCCAGCCGGGCCGTAAAATCGTTGTCGCCAAACAAAAAGTACATCAGCGCCGTAACGTGGAATAGAAACGGCCCGTGCATCAGCGGATCGTGTTGGTAACCTTTGCCGGCGTAGAGATTCCAGGAATAAAGCGTGTGCAGGCTTTCATCGTGGCTCATTACCCGCGCGCCCAAAATGTAAAAGCGGGTAAAAATGGCGGCAATCAGAATTGCCCCATAAAGAACCAGCTCCCAGTTGAGCACCAGCGCCGAAAAGATGGGTGTATCGAGGCTGAATTTTTTCTGAATGGCATCGCTTTTTACAGTCAATTTGAAACCTCAGTGTGTTGGTACATTTGTATGCTAATTTGCATTTATTACAGCGAGATTAAGAACCTGCATCAACGCGCAGCCACAAAATCACTTTATCGCTGTCTGGGTGCAGGGGCAGCTCCCGGAAAATAAGCCAGTAAATCAAATCTCTGGTAGAGAAATTGGCCGGCGACCAGAGCGCATTCACCCCAAAATCCTGGCCAATGTAAGCCTGGCCCAACCCCAGATCACCGTCGGTGATCACCGGGGTGATGATGGCCGCGCTCACCGGCGCGTCCAGCACCGAGCCGCGCTGCTGCACATTTTTAAAGTGACGGAGCTGCCACCACACCGCCGCCGGCAGCTCACCGACCACGGTAATATCCAGCATGTTGTTATCGCCGGAACGAATGAGCGATTCGCTGGCCAGCGTTTGCGACATGGCCACCAGTTCGGTGGAGGGCGGTACGCCGGCTAACGGCTGAAAGGCCAGCCGCTCCAGCGGGCCGTGGCTCAATCGCCAGCCAAAACTCAGCGCAACCAGCACGCCAATGGCCGCGCCGGTGAGCGCCAGCCCGCGCAGGGCCGCATCCGGCCGGGCAATGTAGGCGAAAAATGTAACAATCACCAAAAACAACAGCAGCGCGACCACCGGTTGCAGCCAGGCAAACTGGCAAAAGGTGTTACCTTCGTCGCAGTGGCGAATCAGCCAGCCGGTGAGACCAATGTAGCCAAACACGGTAATTACCAGCCCGGCAGCCAGAATAACGCCTTCGTTGCTCCAACTGCCCTGCCTTTCCAGCCCGCGCCACAACTCGGCCAGGGCCGCACCGCCCAAAAACGCCAGCGGGACCACCGCCAGCAGCAGCGAGCCGGCGGGCCGGCCGGCCATCATCAAATCCAGCAGCAGCACGCCCACAAACCAGCCGACAAAACTCTGCATCAGCAG
Source organism: uncultured Caldilineaceae bacterium (assembly GCA_964407935.1). GTDB lineage: Bacteria > Chloroflexota > Anaerolineae > 4572-78 > J111 > J095. The sequence goes on along the minus strand of CAYOXS010000040.1, from coordinate 8,030 downwards.
ATTTCTGCCGAGCAGGGCGTAGGCCAGCCCCACCAGCCCGGCCACCACCAGCAGCGGCTCGTAAATGGTCAGTAAAAAGACGGCGTTAAAACCGGCGTCGGGGCGGGGCGCAAAACTGAAACGGCCCAGCCAGTCGGTGAAGAGGCCGGTGGTCACGCCGAAGCCGCTCAAATTGAGCGAAGCGGCTGTGCCCAGCGCCAGCAGCAGCGCGGCCAAAAAGATGCCGGCGCTGCGCCACTGCAACCGGCCGGCCGGCGGTAGCATCGTTTTGAAAACCGGCCAGCGCAGCGCGACCAGCACTCCAAACACAACCAGTACTGTAAACGCCAGCGGCCCGGAGGTGAGCAAAACGGCCAGCCCGCCGGCCAGCAGCAGCAGCCAGTGCTGGCGGCCGTCTTCGGCCCAGTTGAAAAAGCCACTCACCAGCAGCAGCGCGCCCAGCGCCGTGGCGGTTTCACCGGTATTGGTTCGGGCCAAAAAGATGGCCGAAGGCGACAGCGCCAGCAGCCCGGCCGCCAGCAGGCAGCTTTTTTGGCCCAGTTGCCGGCGCAGCGTGGCCGGCAGCAGCACCAGTAGCACGCCCAGCAGCACCGAGGCCAGCCGGGCGGTGGTGTCGCTGTCGTTGAGCAGGATAAAAGTGAGCGTGTTCAGCGAGGCCAGCAGCGGGCTGTAGCTGCCGGCGGGCAGGTCATCGCCCTGGTAAATGGCCTGGGCTACCAGCGCCTGCCGCGCCTCAACGTTGGACAGGGGGTAGTGGCCCACATCGCCCCAGCGCAGCGCCGCTGCCGCAAGCACAAGCAAGGCGTAGAGCGCCACTTCCAGAGTGAGCCAGGCCAGCGGCGCGCGCTCGGCGGCCGGGGCATCAGTTTGCACAGAGGGTTGGGGTACGGCTGTGGTCACAATTGTTCCTAACGCTGGTAAATAATCACGTCGCCCTGTTGAAAGGCCACGCTCATCAAATTTGCAAATTTTTTCAAGCCCTGCGGCGAGTAGCGTTCCCGTTCCAGCGCGCCAACGTACACATATTTGATGCGGTATTTGTTTAGCAACGCCTGCGCCTGCCGGGGATCGAGCGTGTTGAACAACAGGTCGATATCCGGTTCGCGGCGGGCCGGTTCATCGTAATTGCCGCGCCACTGGCTCTGGTGGCCGCCCCAGCCGAGCAGAGTGGGCAGGCCGGTTAACGCCGACACCCGGCCGGTGTACTGGTAGGCGGCGTAGCCGGAGCCGGGCGCTTCTAAAATTACGGCGTTGTCCGACGCGTTTTGCCGCAGCCACTCGATGGCGGCGTAGTCGTCGGGGCGGTTTTGGGCAATCCAGGCGATGCCGTTGAGCGTGGCCGGGTCCTGAAAATTATTGGCCTTGTTCAAAGTGGCCAGCACCGGGTAAATCAGTCCGCCGGCCACCAGCAGGGCCATCGTCGCTTGAAACAGCAGCCGCGGCGCACCGCGCGCCCGCACCGAAACGTAGTGCACGGCAAAGGCCGACACAATGGCCAGCAGCACCCAGGCTTGAAAATAAAATTTGAAAATGGTATTCATCCGAATACCAAAATTGTCGCGCAGGTAGATAAATTCTACCGCCAGCGGCAGAGCCAGCCCCACCACCAGCAAAATCAGCACAAATTGCTCTACCAGCCGCGAGCGCGAGTCATCGGCCTGTTTTTGGCCGGCGGATTCGGCCAGGCCGATGGCCAGCGCCAGCACCCAGCCCAGCAAGCCGCCGAGTAGCAGAAACGTCCACGGGTTGGCCAGCCGTCGCGCCAGCGAGGCTTGCAGCAGCGCGCCGATGGTGTCGCTGCCAATCACCTGTTGCACCGCCGGATCGTTGAGCAGCCCTTCAACATAGCCACGCCCGGCCGGGCTGAGCAGCAGCCCCGTCAGGGCGGTCAGCATCAGCAGCAGCGGCCCCAGCACGGTCAGTTGCAGCGTCCAGCCCAGCCGCTTTTGCCAGCCGCCGCGCCGCGCCGACAACCCCAGCAACAGCGCGGTCACCGCTACCAGAAACGGCCCAAAAAAGACAAAAAACTGGGGCAGCCGGGTGGGATTCCACAGGTTGGGCAAAATCCCCCGCGCCTGCGACTGGAACGTGGCGTAAAACGGCAGGTAGAGCAGCACGCCCGCCAGCCCAATGGCCGCCGCGCCGAGCAGGGCGGGCAGCAGGGCATCGCTCCAGGTGGGGCGGCTGCGGGCGTAACGAACAACCAGCGCCAGCCCGATCACGGCCAGATAAATGGGAAAATCCCAGGTGTTTAAAAAGCTCAGCCCGCCCACCGCCACGGCGATCAGCCCAAAACCCAACCCGCCGCCGCTGGCCTGCAACAATTCGCGCCAGCTATTTTCCAGAATTTCGCGGATTTTGTCAACAATCCCGCCGCCGGCTGCGGGCTGCTCCGGGGGCGTTACCGGCCGCAGCAGCAGGTGCAGGGCCAGGGCGATGACCAGCAGCACAAACGGCAGGGCCAGCACGTGGGGGTGAACATCGCCCAGCAAAAAACTGAAAAACGGAAACTCGTCAATCACTTCCTGCTCGTGGCCGGCCAGATTGTAGTCGGTGAGGACGCGCGAGCCGCGCCACCACCAGATGAAGCGGTCGGGAATCCAGCTGGCAGACGGGCCGGCGGGCGGAATTTTCAGGTCGCGGATGTCAAGCCAGGTCCAAAAAGCGGGCGGCAGCAGGCCGCGCTTGTGCAGCACTTCCAGCACGCCGATGAGGTTGCCCAGCAGCCCCACAAACAGGGCCGCCAGCAGCCCGGTGGCAACGGCCGGGAGATTTTCGATTTTAGACGAAGTGCCCTTTGGGTATTTTAGATTGACGATTGGGGAATCGTCATCGCCGCTTTGGTAGAGGCTAACAAGGTTGACCATCAACCCAAATGCGCCGGTCAGAGTCAGCGCCAGCAGAGTGGGGATGTACAAATTAAAGGCTGCGGTGGAAACAATGCCGGTGAGCCGGGTAACCATCGCCATGAGCACGTAGCCAAAATAGTAGTAGCTGATGCCAAAACCAGACAGCCACGGGTCTTGCGGCGGAAAGTGCTGGCTGCGCAAAATACCGTTGATAAAGGCAATTTCCATCCATTTTTCGCCGCCGGCGGTTTCGATGTTGGGGTTGTGGGCTTTGTAATACACCCAGGCCAGGTAGGTGACGGTGAACAGGGCCTCGACCAGCAGCACGTAGCGCAAGTGTTGGACCAGCCAGGCCGGCAGCGAGGGCGCGTCATTGGCCTGGCCCTGCCGCCGCTGCCAGATCAGGCCGGCCACGGCGACCACGGCCAGCGCCATAATAATGCCGCCGGGGTTGTTTTGCAGCAGGCGAAAACTCGCGCCCAGCCACAGAATGTAGCCGGTGAGCAGTAACCCCACCGGCCGGGCCAGGCTGTAGCCTCGATCCGGTAAAAAAGGGAACAGGCTCGCCGCCAGCGGCCAGCCAATCAAACCGAATAATAGAATTACCAGCCACCAAACCAGTACAGAGATGTAGTCCATCAGAAGTTTATCGGCGTGTGGCCCCGGTTTTACGGGCAGACGCGCATGTTGGGTACAAGCCAGAAATTATACCAGTAGGCGCAAGATTAGGCTAACCCAGTAAGCGCTGGCTCAATTTCTGGATGATCAGCATGTGGCGGTAGAGGTCGTTTTGCAGGCGAATCAGATCGCTGCCGTAGTTGAGGCGGCGGGCCAAAAAGGCAAAGGCTTCGTCATCGGGCGGGGGCAGGGTGAGGTCTTTGGCGTTGCCGCGCACCATGCGCAGGGCATTGATCAGAATGCGCAAAAAGTTGTAGGCTCCAAGCAGGCGGGGGTAATCTTCGGGCGGCAGAATTTTGATGGCGGCCATAGCCTGCATGGTGGCGCGGGTGTTGGGGTTGCGCAGGCTGGGGTACAGGTGGCCGTAGGTGATTTGCAGTCCCTGAATCAGGTATTCGGCATCGACCAGCGCGCCGGGGCTGAATTTGGCATGAATGGTGCCGGCCTGCACCAAATGCCGAATTTGCCGCTCGCGCATGGCCCGCATGGCGGCGGCGTCAAACGGTTCGCCGGTGTAAATCAGTTCGTCACGGAGGCGAACAATCTGCTGGCCAAATTTCAAATCGCCGGTGATGGGCCGCAGTTTGACCAGCGCCTGCCGCTCGTAGGGCCAGGCGTCGCCGCTGGGGCCAAAGTAATTTTGAAACGACTCAAGCGAAACGGCCATACTGCCAGCGCCGCCGTAGGGCCGCAGCCGCAGGTCAAGCTCAAAAATGCCCTCGCGCTTGGTCTGAATGGTTTGATTTACTTCCTGCACAAGCTTGGTAAAGTATTCGGCGGTGGTGATGCTGCGCGGGCCGGTGGTGCGGCCGTTGCCGCCAAAAATAAACATCAGCTCGATGTCTGAGGCAAAGCCCAGTTCGCGGCCACCGCATTTGCCCAGCGCGCAGACGCTCAGCGGGCAGCGACGGCCATTTTCAAGCTGCGGAATGCCGTAAGTGGCGCGCAGTTCAGCGTCAACCAAATAGTAGGCCGCTTCAACAATCACCTCGGCCAGGTCGGTCAGTTCGGCGGCAAACAGGCCAAATTCATCAATGTGGCCCTGAATCTGGCGCATATCGATGCGGAACATTTCCCGGTCTTTAAAGGCGTTGAGCGCGGCGCGCTGCGGATCGCCTTTGGGGCTGTTGTTCAAAATGATGGCCAAATCTTCGCGCAGCGCGGATTTTGAAACGCGTTCGGCCAGCCCCTCGCTGTCGCGCACCACCGGGAACAGGTTGGTGTGCTGCATCCGCAAAAAATCTTTCCACAAAAAATCGCTCACGCCCAGCAGCCGGGCCAGCCGGCTGAGCACTTCGGGCTGCTCCAGCGAAGTGATTTCATCCGGCCAGTTGGGGCGGGTAAAAAGCTGGCCAATGTAATCCCTAAAATGGAGCAGCGCCGCCTCCGGGTTGGGCGACTGCGGCAGCATGTGCGTAAAATGCTTGATCAGCACTGTGGCTACCCGCAACTCCCGCTGCTTTTCTTCGGCCGTAATTTTGTTGCGGCGCAAATCAGTGACGTACAGCGTATCCCGCACGCGCGCGCCCTGCGAGGCCACGGTCATATTGCGCACATTGATGCCGGCCAGGGCCAGGGCGTTGGTCAGTTCGTACAAAAAACCAAAGGTGTCCAGCGCGTCGATGCGCAGCACGGTGTGCCGCTCAGAAATTTCGTTGTCAATTTTAATATCAACCGGGTACAGGGTTTTTGGCTCGCTGGTGCGGTGCGGCAGGGCCAGCACCACCCGTTTGGCCAGTTCGCCCTGTACTTCGCGCTGTTCGCCGCGGTGCAGCCGGTCAAACAGGGCAATCAGGTCGATGTCGTACTGCTGCCACGTTTCCGGGGCAATTTTACTGGCTGTGCCCAGCTCGACCGGCTTCACGGTGAAAACGTCAACAATCTTCCGGCGGGAGTCGTCGTTTTTGGGCTGAAACGAGTTGCGCAACCGGCGCAGACCGGCCTTGATGGGGTTGGTTTCGGCGGGCGGGTTGGGGTCCGGCCCGTAGGTAAACACCTGCCCGTTCACAATATCCAGCCCGTACACCACCAGCAGCCCGCAAATCAGCGACAGCACGCCCAGGTGATCGTAGCCCACTACCGTTACCTGCCACATGCCATCGCTCAGTTTGACGGCTTCGGACTGCACCAGCCGGTTGTTGGCGTCCAGCGCCTCGAGCAGGCGGGCATGGTTTTCAATATCGGCGTCGGAAAAGGTGGTGGCGTAGGTGGGGTGCATGCGCACCAGCAGCGGCAGCACGTCGGGCGGCGAGGTTTCGGGTTTGTCCGGTTTTTCATTGGCCAGATGCCGCTGGTACACTGCTCTGATTACGGCGCTGTGTTGCTGGTACTGGGCGGTAAAGCGTTCGCCGGCGTCCGCGCCGGTGTAACCCAACCGCTTGGCCAGGTGGCTGAGCGCCTCCGGTTCTTTGGGCAGGGTGTGGGTTTGGCGATAGTGCATCAGTTGCAGGTGGTGCTCAACCGTGCGCAAAAAAACGTAGCCATCGGTCAGCACCCGAAACTCGTCCTGCGGCAGCAGCTCGGCGGTGTTGAGGCCGGCCAGCGCGGCGAGGGTGGTGGCGTTGTCAATCCCGCTGCCCGGCTGGCCCGGCCCGTGGGCCAGTTGCAGGTATTGGGTTACAAATTCAATATCGCGGATAGACCCCCGGCCCAGTTTCACCTCGCCCCAGGTGCGGCCGCCCTGGCGTAGCTGGCCCTCGATGCGCTGTTTGAGCCGGTGAATTTCCCGCCGCAGCGTGTCGCCATCGTGCCCAAAAATAACCGGGCGGGCCTGCGCCAGAAACGCGCCGCCCACGCCCGGGCTGCCGGCGATGGTGCGGGCTTTGAGCAGCGCCTGCCGTTCCCACAAATTGGCGTGTTTGTGCAGGTAGGCCAGATGCCCCTCCACCGAGTTGACCAGCGCCCCGCTGCGCCCCCACGGCCGCAGCCGCATATCAACCCGGTACAAAAAACCCTCGTTGGTGGAACGCGACAGAATATCAATGAGGAGTTGCCCCATTTTGACAAAACGGTTGGGTTCTTCGTCGGCCAAAAAAATCAGGTCGATGTCCGAGCTGTAATTCAGCTCCTCGCCGCCGAGTTTGCCCATGCCCAGCACGGCAAAACCCTGCGGATCGGTTTCGGTTTGGTGCGCGGCCAGCGTTAGCGCGGCCTGGGTCAGGCTGTCGGCCAGGTGCGAAAGTTGGAGGGTGACGCTGGGCATGTCCAGCAGCCCCAACAGATCGCAGGTGCCAATCCGCAGCAATTCCTGCCGCTGAAACTGGCGGAGCGCATCCAGCGCCGGGGTCAGGTTGGGCAGAATGGGCGCAAAAAACGGCTCAACCACGGCCAGCGCTTCGGCTTGAATCTGGGCCAGCGTTTTGGTTTGGGCCAGGCTTTTGTGGTCGGTGAGGCGGGTGAAATAGCGGGGGTGGCGCAGCAGAATTTCGGTGAGAAACTGGCTGCCCACAAACAGCGTCACCAAAATTTCAAAGCCGCGTGGGTTGGTGGCCAGGTAGCGCAGCAGTTGGGTTGGTTCATCGGCGCTGAGGACAAAGCGCTCAAAATTAACCAGCACCCGGTTGGGGGTGGCGGTACCGGCCAGCGCCATCAGCAGCGAGGGCAGGCCATCGGCCAGCGCCTTTTTGGCCTGCGGCGAAATTTCGGCCAGCCGCAGCAGGTTTTGGTAGGCAACCTGCCAGTTGGCAAACTTTACCGGGGCCAGCAGGTTGCGCACCTGCTCGTCGGTTAAATTGCCGTTTTGCACCAGCTCGCGGCTGCGCTGAAACAGGATCGTGCTCATTATTTTACAATTCTGGCAATCTCTTTGAACTGCGGGCCATCGGCCACGCGCAGCAGTTCAAACAGGGCCATTTCTGTGCTGGTGAGAATGCCGCCCGCGGCCTGAATGCGCTCGATGCCAAGCTGCCGGTTTTCGGCGGTGCGCGATGACACGGCGTCGGTGACCAGTTGCACTTCGTAGCCCTGGCTCAGTAAATCCAGCGAGGTCTGGTACACGCAGATGTGGGTTTCAATGCCGGTAATGAGTACCTGCCGGCGGCCGCTGGCTGCCAGTTGCTCGGTAAACGGAGTTACGCCGCAGCAGCTAAAACTGGCCTTGCTAATGGGCCGGGCTACATCGGCCATGAGTTCGGCCAGGGCTGGCGTGGTCGGCCCCAATTTGTCCGGCACCTGCTCAGTCCAGATGATGGGCAGGTTCAGCACCCGTGCGCCTTTGATGAGGCGCTCCAGGTTGGCAAACAGGCTTTCTTTGTTGTGCATTACCTGGGCCAGTTTGCCCTGCACGTCGATGACCAGTAAAGCGGTGTTGTCAATCGTTAGCATTGGTTTGCTCCTGTGAAAATAGCGAATTGCGAATGGCGAATTTGCGTCTCTTCATTTTTCACCCTTCATTTGCCACGCGGCCGGCGGCCAGCGCCACGGTTTCATCGGCGCGGAGGGCCATGCAATTGACGCCCTGCACCACGCCCTCTTTGGGCGGCACTTCTTCGGCGGTGAAGCGAA
>CAYOXS010000039.1:7607-27901 GCA_964407935.1 uncultured Caldilineaceae bacterium | reverse complement strand
AAAATTTCCTGCCACATGGCCTCGTCAACAGGGATGCCGTTGGCCAGATTTTCCTGGCGGGTTCTGAGCACGCGCTCGCCGGGGAATAACACCTCGGCGGCGGAAGCGCCGGCTTCGGCCTGATGCAAATCGGTGATAATGTTTTCTACCACCTGCTCAACCCAGGCCGCGCCGGCCGGCTGGGCAATATCAAAAGCAATGAACACCTGGGATATGCCAAATTCGGCCTCATGCTGGCTGATCTGGTAAGTGGCCTGCCCGCCGGCAATCAGCGCGGCGGTCATATCCAGCAGCACCGCCAGCCCGGAGCCTTTCCAGTAGCCGATGGGCAGGGCGCGGCCCGCTTCCAGGATTACGGCGGCGTCCTGCGTAGGCTGTCCCTGCGGGTCAAAGCCGCCCGGCACCGGTAGTTTTTCGCCGCGGCGGCTCATTACTTCCAGCTTGCCAAAGGAAAACTGGGTCATGGCGATGTCAAGCACCACCGGGCCATCGCGGCGCGGCACGGCCAGCACCAGCGGATTGTTGCCCAGCCGGATATCCCGGCTGCCGTAGGGCGGCATCACCGCGATGGCGTTGGTCCAGCACAGCAACACAAAACCGGCATCGGCGGCTACCTGGCCATACGCGCCGGCGCGCATCCAGTGGTTGGTGTTGCGCAGCCCCACGCAGCCCAGGCCGTAGCGGCGGGCCAGTTCCATGGCCCGGCGAGTGGCGGCCAGCGCGTTGAGCGGCCCGGGGCCAAGGTGGCCGTCCCACTGCTCCCACGCCCCAAACGCGGCCACCAGCTCCGGCTCTGCCGCAATGTTGATGTTTCCCTGCGCAATCTGGCGCATAAAAGTAGGAAAGCGGTTCCAGCCGTGCGAAACAACGCCGTCGAGGCTGTTTTGGGCAAAAATCAGGGCGCACTGTTCGGCGCGTTCCGGCGCAAAGCCGGCTTTCAGCAGCACATTGTGAAACTGCTGTTTCATTTCGTCAAACGGGATGCGCCTCATTTTTTCTCGATCCCTTTCAGCGCCAGCTCACGGGCGCGATGGCAGGCCACGTAATGTTTGGGCGCCACTTCTTCAAGCTGCGGCGTAATCTGCCGGCAAGCATCTACCGTGTAATCGCAGCGGGGATGGAAGTAACAGCCGGACGGCGGGTGAGCCGGGTCGGCCACATCACCTTTGAGCACAATCCGCTCGGAGCGCAGGCGGGGGTCTGGTTTGGGCACGGCAGAGAGCAGCGCCTCGGTGTAGGGGTGTTTGGGAGTATTGAACAGTGGCACGGTTTCGGCCATTTCGACAATTTTGCCCACGTACATCACCGCCACCCGGTCACTGATATGCTTGACCACGCTCAGATCGTGGGCCACAAACAGGTAGGTTAAGCCCAGTTCGTCCTGCAAATCCAGCATCAGGTTGAGAATTTGCGCCTGCACCGACACATCCAGCGCCGAAACCGGCTCATCGGCCACAATCAGCCGGGGGTTGAGCGCCAGCGCGCGGGCAATGCCAATGCGCTGCCGCTGGCCGCCGCTGAAGGCGTGCGGAAAGCGCTGCATGTACTCCGAGCGCAGCCCAACCAGGCTGAGCAGTTCGGCCACGCGGTCGGCGCGTTTTTGGCGGTTTTTAACGCCATTCACCAGCAGCGGCTCGCCGATAATGTCAAACAGGGTCATGCGCGGGTTGAGCGCCGAAAACGGGTCCTGAAAAATCATCTGCATTTCACGCCGCAGCGGCCGCAGTTGCTTTTTGGGGATACCGGCCAGGTCGATGAGCTGCTCATCATCGGCGCGGTACAGAATGCTGCCGCTGGTAGGCGGCAAGGCCCGCAAAATGCAGCGCGAGGTGGTGGTTTTGCCACAGCCGCTTTCGCCCACCAGTGACAGGGTTTCGCCTTTGTTAATGTAAAAGTTAACATCGTCTACCGCCCGCACGTGGCCAACCACGCGCTGCAGCACGCCCTTGCGAATGGGAAAATGTTTTTTGAGATTTTTAACTTCTAACAATACCTGTCCGTTTGATCCGTTGGGACTAGTCATGCTTACTTACCTCACGTCCTTGTTGGTCATGGTACAAAAAACAACTGACCTGTTGTTGCTCATTCACCGGCAGCAAATCCGGCTCAGCCGTATCACACACGCCCGGCATAAAATCTGTGCAGCGGGGATAAAACGGGCAGCCGGCCGGCCGGTTGTAGGGGTGGGGAATGGAGCCGGTAATGGTGGGCAGTTTGGTGCGCGGCGCGGACAACACACTGGGAATCGATTGGAGCAGCGCCCGGGTGTAGGGGTGTTTGGGCGCGTGGAAAATCTCATCGACGGGGCCGGTTTCTACCACCCGGCCCAGATACATCACCACCACGTCGTCTACCATTTCGGCGATAACGCCCATATCGTGGGTAATCAGAATGATGGCCATATCGGTTTGCTGCTGCAACTCGCGCAGCAAATCCAGAATTTGGGCCTGGGTGGTCACATCGAGGGCGGTGGTGGGTTCGTCGGCAATTAAAATGCGCGGGCTGCAAGACAGCGCCATCGCAATCATCACCCGCTGGCGCAGGCCGCCGCTGAGTTGAAAGGGATATTCGTCAATCCGCCGCTCCGGTTTGGGGATACCCACCAGCCGCAACAGGTCGATGGCCCGTTCGCGGGCCGCTTTTTTGTCGAGCTTGAGGTGCAGCATAATCGCTTCGATGATCTGGTTGCCCACCGTGTAGTGAGCGCTAAAGGAGGTCATCGGCTCCTGAAAAACCAGGCCAATTTCTTTGCCGCGAATTGCTCGCGCCTGCTTGCCATCCGGCTCAAGTTGGGTCATATCAACCTCAACAAATTGACCTTCGGCCTGGGATTGGCGCAGGATGATCTGGCCGCCCACAATTTTGCCCGGCTGCTCCTCGATGCGCAGGATGGAGCGGGCGGTAACGCTTTTGCCGCAGCCGCTTTCGCCAACAATGCCCAGCGAGCGCCCGGCGTAAATGTTGAAGCTGGCGCCATCAACAGCTTTAACGGTGCCTTCATCGGCAAAAAAGTAGGTTTTTAGGTCTTTTACGGATAGGATGAGATTGTGTCCGTTTTGGGTCATGGGGAAACTCCTATCAACCGTAAGGATCGGCCGCATCACGCAGGCCATCCCCTAAAAAGTTAAAAGCCAGGATGACAACGATAACCGGGACCGCGGAACTGAGCAGCCAGGGTGAAATGGCGATGGTTTGGATATTTTGCGCATCCTGCAACAGCACGCCCCAGCTCACCGCCGGCGGGCGCAGGCCCAACCCCAGAAAACTCAGAGCGGTTTCGCTGATGATCATAGCCGGCAAAGCCAGAGTGGTGGCGGCAATGATGTGGCTGGTGAACGAGGGCACCATGTGGCGCAAAATAATGCGCAATTGGCTGGCGCCGGCCAGGTCGGCGGCGGTTACAAAATCCTCTTCCCGCAGCGACAGGAACCGGCCCCGCACCTCGCGGGCCAATCCAGTCCAGCCAATGAACGAAATGATGATGGTGATAGCAAAGTAAATTTGCATTGAACTCCAGTGGTTAGGCAGCGCGGCGGCCAGCCCCATCCACAACGGGATGGTGGGGATCGAGCGGATCACCTCGATGACCCGCTGGATGATGGTGTCGATAGCGCCGCCGTAAAGGCCGGATATGCCGCCCAACAGCACCCCCAGAAACAGGCTCAAGGTTACGCCGATGAGGCCGATGGTCAGCGACACGCGGGTGGCCAGCATCAACCGCGAAAACAGGTCGCGGCCCAGCAGGTCGGTGCCCAGCAAAAAGATGGACTCTTCGGCGGTGAAGCCGGAGTCGGCGGGCACGCCGATCAGGTGCGTTGTGCTGTCAAACAGCCCCAGAAATTTGTAGCGATAGCCCTCGGCAAAAAGAACCAGCGGCACCTTTTTCTCCGGGTCCGGCGCGTAAACCCGCTTAAACGTGACGGGATCGCGTTTGCCGGATAAGCCCAGCACATACGGGCTGAATTTACCTTCGTCAAAAAAATAAATGGGCTGCGGCGGCAGCAGCGACCGTTCGGCTTCGCTGGACTGCGGGCCGGCGTAGGCCAGAAAGTTGGCAAACAGGGCGATCAGATAAAAGATAATGACCACCACGGCGCTGAAAACAGCCACCTTGTGCTTGCGAAACCGCCACCACATAAGCTGCCACTGGGTGGCTACGGCAATGCGTTCTTCTTCGGCGGTGGTTTGCAGCTCGTCCGGCTCCGGGCCGTGCAGCGGTTTGGCGACATCGGGGTATGAGATTGCTTCTGTCACTATTGCCCCTCCAATCGAATGCGAGGTTCAATCCACATCAGGATAAGGTCAGAAATGAAGGTGCCGATGACGGTCATTACCCCCAGCATCAGCACAATGGTGCCGGCCAAAAACATATCCTGGGCCACCAGCGAGCGCAGCAGGAGCGGGCCGACGGTGGGCAAGCTCATCACCAGCGAAACAATGATGCTGCCCGACACCACAAAGGGGAACAGGTAGCCAATGGTGCTGGCAAAGGGATTTAGCGCGGCCCGCACGGGGTATTTCATAATCAGCCGCCGTTCAGACAGGCCTTTGGCCCGGGCGGTGACCACGTAGGGTTTGCGCAGTTCATCAAGCAGGTTGGCCCGCATAATGCGGATCAATTGGGCCGTGCCGGCCAGCGCCAGAATGATCGCCGGCAGGGGGATATGTTTGATCAGATCCCACACCTTGGCCCAGCTCCAGGGGGCCAGTTGGTACTCCGGCGAAAAGAGGCCGCCGGCGTTGGCGTTGAAGTATTTGAAGCCAAAATACATAATGATCAGCGCCAGCAAAAAATTGGGGATGGCCAGGCCGATAAAGCCGATAAACGTAAAAATGTAATCGCCGATGGAGTACTGCCTGACCGCGGAATAAATACCAATTGGAAAAGCCAGCCCCCAGGTAATGAGGATTGCCGCCACCGAAATGACCATTGTCAGCCACAGCCGGTCGCCAATCACTTCGGTTACGGGCCGGCCCCATTCCATGGCCTGGCCAAAATCGCCTTGTAACACCCGGCCCAACCATTTGAGATACTGCACGTAGATGGGCTGGTCAAGGCCGTACAACTCGCGCAGAGCCTGCGCCTCTTCCATAGAAACCACGCTGCCCGTAGCCGAAAGCTGCGCGATGTAGGCGTCCACAAAATCGCCGGGCGGCAGTTGGATAATCACGTAGGCCAGCACGGTAATGGCCCAGGTGGTGATGATGGCCAGTATTAAACGTCGGATAATGTATGCTACCATAAAATTTCTACCCCTTTCCTCAAACCCAACCGGGGAATTGCTCTGGCCGGGCGTCGAAAAAGCGCCCGGCCAGAGCCGGTGGTCAGAAGATGTTATTCCTTAAAGTACCAGGTTTCCGGGTGAGAGCCACCAGGGGTGCGGCAATGCTGGGCAATACAAACACGGGCGGGGATGTTACCCAGGCTGTTTTTAACCAGGCGAACCCCCATAAAGGCCGAGGACTGGCCAACGGTGCCAATGCTGTACTGGCCATCTACCAAAATTTTCCAGATTTCCTGAGCAATCTCAAAGCGTTCCTGCTGCGGTTTACTGGCCGCAGAGCGGAACAGGTCCAGAGCTTCGGCCAGACCGGGGTCTTCCGGCGCGCGGCCTTGTTCGCCGTTTGAGGCGTACCACTTGGCAAATTCCGGCCCCATAAAGGCTTCGGTGGGGTCAACCGGGATGGCGTGGCGGGGGAACAGGTACAGCAGTTCGGTGCCGCCGTTGGTCCAGACCATCAGTTGGTGCTCGTTGTTGTTGGCGCGGGTCATGGCCAGCGTGCGCTCAAATTCCTTCACGTCGGCTTGAATCCCGCACCCTTTCCACTGGTCGGCCACCATTTCCATTTGCTTGGGCCAGGGCAGGAACGAAACCACGGTTTGAATTTCCAGCCGCAGCCGCTCGCCGTTGTCGGTACGGACACGGTAGCCATCGGCATCCTTTTTATCCAGGCCAATGCTATCGAGCATTTCATTGGCTTTGTCCGGCTCGTAGGTAGACCACATGGTGCGCCATTCCGGGCCGGGGTTGTAGGGCGACGAATCGGCGGGAACAATGGAGCCGGGGGTGCCGGTGCCCAGCCAGAAGGTTTCATTGAGCTGGTCGCGGTCAATACACAGCGACAGGGCGCGGCGGAAATCGGGGTTGCCAATCCATTTGGCAACTTCAGGGTCGGCATCGTAGCTGTGGTTAAAGTGAATGGTGGTATCTGAGCCGTTAAAGGCCAGGTCCAGGTGAACGGTGTAATCGCCAGATTCCTGGTTTTCCAGAATAACGGGCAATTTGTCAAGGCCAATGTGGCGTTCTTGCATGGAGTATTCGCCGGCAATGGCCCGCAGGTTGAGCACTTCCAGGTCTTCGGCCAGGGTCATCACCACTTTGTCCATGTAGGGGAGCTGGTTGCCTTCGCTGTCTACCGCCCAGTAATAGGGGTTGCGTTCCATCACCCAGTTGGGGGTGTTGATCGGTTCAACTGTTTTCCAGGGGCCAAGCGTGGGCAGTTCGGGGTTGAGCGTCCAGTCTTTTTTAAAGTGGAGCAATTGCACCCAGTTTTCATAGCCGGCATCTTTGGCCAGTTTGTTAACTTCTTCTTCAGAAGAGTTTTTGGGCAAAAACTGCGAGAGGTAATGTTTGGGCGCGTATGCCCCAAAGGTGCGGCCTTTAGACTGGCGCACGGATTGGCCGCCGCCAATCAGGGTATCGCCGGCCAGCATTTCAACAAACAGGGGGTAGGGGTCGTCAAATTCAAAATTGACGGTGTAATCATCAACCTTAACAACCCGGCCTGGCTTGCCGTTAACCGACATATCGGCGATGCCGGTGGGCACAATATCGGGGTTGCTGTACAGGTCTTCAAACCAAAAGACAAAGTCGTCGGCGGTAAAGGGCGCGCCATCTGACCATTTGAGACCTTTGCGCAGAAAGACGGTGGTGGTTTTGGCGTCTTCGCTCAATTCCCAGCCTTTGGCCAGGCTTGGCACAATTTCGTTGCCGGTATAATCCCAAAACAGCAGCTTGTCAGAGGCGTTGATGCGGTTGCCGTTTTCATCGTCGCCGGGGCCAATAAAACCGCGGCTCCAGGTGCCGCCGTATTTGCCAATTCCCTCAACCGGCTCCAAAACCATTGGTTCTTCGGGCAGCCGTTCTTCAACGGGCGGCAGATCGCCGGCGGCCACCATTTCGGCCAGCAGCGGCGATTCGCCAAAGGAAGCGGGCACGGTGTCAAGGTAAGACACGCCCTGCAATTCACCCACCAGCCCCGAGCCGGCCAGCGCCGCCTCGGCGGGTTCCGGGGTAGCCGTTACCACAACTTCTTTTTCAACAACAACCGTTTCAATAACTTCTTTTTCTACTTCAACCGTCTGCACTACTTCAACGGTTTCAACTACTTTGACTTCTTTTTCTACCTCAACCGTCTGGACAATCGTTTGCGGGGGAGGCGCTGCGCCGCACGCTACCAGCGCGGTTAAAAAGACAATTGTGGCGGTCACTAGCAGGACCCTCTGTAACTTCATTGTTTTATCCTCCTTGATAACTTTCTTTGCCAAATTAAACGACCATTGTTCAACAAGCAATTACTGTAATACAGAGGTTGGTATTTTTTGGCCTCCTTTCATTATTTTTATTGTGCTCTGGCGGCGGACAGCATGGCCTGATAATTTTGGTATTGAACGCCGACCATCAGCGTGTTGCTGGAAGTGAGGATCAACCCACCGTGCTGTCCGGCATGGGTGATGGCGTAGAAAACCTCTTGCTGGATCTGCCGGGGCGTACCGGCGACTAACGTGTCGCAATCAACACCGCCGCAAAAGCAGAGATCGTTCCCGTACATTTCTTTGAGCTGGCCCAAATCCATGCCAATAGAAGGCTGAATGCCGTGCCAGGCATCGCAGCCGGCTTCAACCAGCATAGGTAACAGTTTCCAGGTTACGCCATCGGTGTGTTTGATAAGATATTTGCCGCGGGCGTGCGTTTCGTCGCACAGGCGCTTGAGAGCCGGCAAGATAAATTGCCGAAAGTGGGCTGGACTCATCATGGGGCCGTGGGTGCCGCAGTAATCCGAGCCGGGTAGTACGGCATCGCAGCCCAGATCGAGCAGCGCGTTCTGCTCAATGAGGCTGCGCTCGGTGTAGGCGGCAATGGCTGCCGTCACAAATTCGGGGTCGGTGATCATTCGCATTAAAAATTCTTGCAGCCCAACGGTGTCGTCATAGGGAAAGGAGCCGTCGATATTGGGCCGGCCCAGGATAAAATGGGTGCCGCCCAATTCCTTGACAATATGCTCAACCACCTCCAGTTCAGACTCGTCAATGGGCTGCGGCTGGGGGATGGTTGCCACGGTCATATCGGGGAATTTCACCCGGATGGCGTGGCCTTCCGTTAACGGCGAGTAAACCCACTCGCTGCCGTCGGCGGTGCGCCAATGATATTCGCTTAAAAATTCGGGGGGATCGTACCGCAAGCGCCGGGGGGGGACTAACGGCGCGGGAACAACATCCCATTCAAACTTGCGCGCCAAAGCCACAATATCGCGTTTGTAGCTTTCAACAATTTCATCCCGCCGCCCCTGCCAGTAGGCCTGGTATTCGCGCCACTTGGCCCGGTAGAGAGTTTGATGGCCCAGCACCAGATCAGTGATGGGATAGTCAACGCCAATTTCTCCAACAGGCACCCGGTCAAAGGGGCGGTGTTCAAGTGCGGCAAAGGCTCTTTCTTTAGGGAGCATCATCGACTCCTTAAATCAAACTATAGGGATGTTCACTATTTGAACAAGATGTCCAGATTGTAACACCAAGCTATAAACCTGTCAAATAGGTTTATAGCTTATAAGCTTGACAGCTTGCCCGGCTTGCTTACAATAAAACTAATAATTTTATTGACGTATACAAGCGTACTGAAGGACTCATTATGTTAACCGAGGTTACCCGCCAAACATTACCGGATCAAATTGCTGACCAACTGTTTGACTACATTGCCGCCGAAAGTTTAAAACCCGGCGATCTGTTGCCCTCAACCGCCAAATTATCTGAAAGTTTTGGCGTTAGCCGCCCTGTGGTCAGAGAGGGGCTGCGTTCGCTGGCCAGCCTGGGAGTCATCGAAATTGTCAACGGTAAAGGGGCCGTTATCAAACCGCTCGATGACCGGCTGCTTCAGGTTTTTTTTGACCGGGCTGTGCAGCTCAGAGATAAATCCATTATCGAGTTGATGGAAGTTAGAAAACCCCTTGAAGTTCAGAGCGCCTTTCTGGCCACGCAACGCTGCACCCCCAAAGATTTGGCCAAAATGGATGCGCTGGTGCAGGCAATGGCGCAAAGTTTGGGTGATTTGGATACTTACGCCAAACTCGATGTTGAATTTCACCTGGTTATTGCTTCGGCTACAGGCAATACTATGATGTACTTTCTGATTGGCTCAATCCGCGAATCGCTTGAAGAATCAATTTTGCGCGGTCTGCACAGCCGGCGCACCCAGGCCGAGCTGGACCGGGTGCAGCAAACTCACGAAATGGTTTACCAGGGCATCCAATCTGGCAAGCCCGAGCTGGCCGCGGAAATGATGGCCATTCATTTTGATGAAGCTGTAGTGGCACTGGTACGAGAATACAATACTCAGGAATAGGCAGAGGTTGAAGAGACCGCCGGCGCGGCGGGTTGAGCGGCCAGCCGGTCAATATTGGTGTATGGCGCAGGGGGTTGCCCGGCGTATCGGGCCGCAACCGGTCAACCCCAATCCACAGGCTTTTTGGCTGTTTAACCACTGAACTCGGCCGGGGCGTAACCCTCAATACTCCGGCGCGCGGCGGCGATCACTGCCACCGATTTTTCGGCTTCGGCGATGGTGCAGGTGATGGCTCGATTTTGGGCCACGGCCTGCAAAAATTCCCGGTCTTCCGCGCTAAACATATCATCGCGTTCGGTTGCCAGGTCTTCGTGTTGCCACTCGCCAGCCGACGCCTCAAAAACCGATACCGTGCAGTGTTCCCAGCGGGCAAATTCAACCACAACAACTCCGCCGGTGCCGATCAGTTCAATTTGCCGGCGGCGGGGCTGTTGAAAGAAATCCAGGTGAATGCTGGCCAGGCATCGATTTTGAAAATCCAGCACAATTTCGGCCACATCAGGCGCGCTAATGCCGATGTCGCTGTACGCGCCGCCGGCGGCCTGCACCCGGCGCACCGGCTGGCCGGCGTACCAGATAGCCAGGTCAACCTCGTGGCTCAGATCAAACGCCCCCAGATATTGCGCCGAAAAAAGGCGGCGATAATCGGGCCGCACCGCCGGCAGGTGTTCACCCATCAGCGCCCGAATTGAAACCAGCCGCCCCACCCGGCCAGCCTCCAGCAGTTGTTTGGCCTTAACCAGCCCGGCGTGATAACGAAAACAAAGGCCCACCATCACCTTTTTGCCAAGCGCCGTTGCCAGTGCCGCCAGCTCATCGATACCGGCGGGGGTGTCGGACAGCGGCTTTTCGCACAGCACATGGCAGCCGGCATGCAGCGCTTGCGCGGCCATTGGAAGGTGCAATTTGGGCGGCGTGCAGATCAGCACCGTCTCCGGCGAGTCGCGCAGGCCGGCCTCAAACGAATTGTAAACGTTGGTTACAGGCGTTTCAGCCTGCAAGGCCGCGCGCTGGGCCGGGTCGGGGTCGCAGGCGCGGATATCGCCAACGCCCAGCCGGTGCAGCACCCGGGCGTGCCGCCGGCCAATACTGCCGCAGCCGGCAATTAATACACTCACCTCGCGCCACGGTTTTACCATGCCATCAGCCCGCCATCAACCGGTAAATTAACCCCGGTAATATACGATGACGCCTCCGAAGCCAGAAAAACCACCGGCCCTTTCATTTCTTTGCCGTCCTGGCCCATCCGGCCCAGCGGCACAAGCTCGCTGTACTGGCGGATAAACTGCGCCGGCTGGCCGCGCTCAAAGCCGCCGGGACTGAGGCAGTTGACGCGGATGTTGTACTGCGCCAGCGAGCAAGCCATCTCGCGGGTCATGTTGATGACGCCGCCTTTGCTGGCCGCGTAATCAATGGTCACACCGCCCATTAACGTGCCGCGGTACACCCGGTGATCTTTGCCGCCCATGCCGGCCACGGAACCAAGATTGATGATTACCCCCTGCCGGGCCGGCTTCATTGCTTTGGCCACCACGTGTTTTGAAACCAGAAACACGCCTTTCAGGTTAACGTCGATGGTGAATTCCCACTCGGCCAGCGGGCGCTGCTCCAGCGGTTTGTTTTCTGGCGTGCTGACCACGTTGCCGGCGTTATTGACCAGAATGTCAATTTGCCCAAACTCGGCCAGCACCGCGCTAACCAGCGCCTCAACCTGCGCCTCAAAACGAATATCGCAGGCAAAGCCGGCCACTTTACGGCCGGTTTCGGCGGCAATTTGCCGGGCCGAGTTTTGGGCATCGGCCAGCAAACGGCTGGTGATGGCCACATTGGCCCCGGCTTCGGCCAGAGCGGTGGCCATATCAAACCCCAAATTGCGCGCGCCGCCGGTAACCAGCGCCACTTTGCCGCTTAAATCGAACAATTCCCGGATCGTCGGCGGGGCCATTTCTCTAAGCCTCAATCAAACTGGCGGCCTCGTTGTAAAGCTCCAGCGATTGCGTAACGCACTCGGTAACCCACGGCGGGCAGTCGCCCTCGTGCGCCAGCAGCAGGTTATCGCAAATTTGCCGCCGCCGCAGCGTTTCGTTGAGAAAATGGAAAAACGTGGAGCTTGCCGGGCCATGGTCAAACATCCCGGCAAACAAATCCATCGCTGCGCTGATTTTGGCCTGAAGCTGGCGGGCCAGTTCAAGGTTGCCGGCGCGGGTGGCTCGATACAGCCCGGCGTAGACCCGCGCGTCAATCTGAACCATGCTCACCACAAAACCGGACGCGCCGGCCAGCAGCGAGTCTACCAGCAGGCGCTCTTTGCCCTGCAACATCTGAAATTCGGGCCGGTCAGCCAGCATGGCGATGGGCGGCGCAAATCGGCTAAAATCATCGGTTGAGTCTTTAAAGCCGACAATGTTGCCGTGCCGGGCCAACCGCTGCACCATCGCCCAGTCGAGCTTCATTTTGGCAAATACGGGGATATCGTAAACCACCACCGGCAGTGGCGAGGCATCGGCAAATTTCAAGAAGATGGTCTCAACTTCAGACTGGTTGTAATTGAAGTAGCCGGGGGCGGTTAACACCGCAAATTGCGCCCCGGCATCGGCCATAGCCTGGGCGTTGGCAACCATATCGGCCAGGCCGGCGGCCATGCAGCCGGCCAGTAGCGGCGTATCCGGGCCAATGGTATCGGCGGCGGCGCGGCACAGCTCAATCCGCTGGTCGCGGCTAAACCACGGCCCCCGCCCGGAACTCCCGCCCACAAAAATGCTGTGGCAGCCGTTTTTCAAAGTGTAATCACATACGCGCCTGAAACCGTCCAAATCCAGCTCGCCGCCACGGGTACAGGGGGTAACAATGGGTACAACAATACCAAGTTCTTTCATTATTCTCCTCACATCTAGAATTTCAGTGGATAACGGCCGTACTGCCGGGCCGTCTGGACCATAGCCCAGATATTTTCGCCCGGCACGTCAGCTTCAAGATTATGCACGCTGGCCAAAACGTAACCGCCGCCGGGCGCCAGGTCGGCCAGCCGCTGCCTCACCTCGGCGGCGACCTCGGCCGGGGTGCCAAACGGCAGAACCTGCTGGGTATCGATGCCGCCCCAAAAGGCCAGCCGGTCGCCAAATTCACGCTTTAAACGGGCAGTATCCATATCTTTGGCCCTAACCTGCACCGGGTTCAAAATATCGATGCCCAGCTCAAGTAAATCAGGTATGGCGTAGTAAACCGACCCGCAACTGTGAAACCACAGTTTGGCCCGGGTTTTGCTGCGAATCGTTTCTATCAACTTTTTCATCCGGGGTTTGATCATCTCCCGAAACATGACCGGCGAGATAATCGGGCCGCTCTGCATGGCGATGTCATCCTTAAAAGCGAAAATATCAAGATAAGGGCCAACCGCATCCAGAAATGTGGCGGCAATATCTATCTCGATGGCCAGAATGCGGTCAAGCAGTTCCTCGGCAAAATCCCGGTCAGCGGCCATATCCAGTAAAAAGGCATCAAAACCGCGCATCATTTGGGCGCGCTCAAAAATATGGCCAGATATCTCGCCCAACACGGCGTAGGGTGTTTTTTCATGCAGAAATTTGGCTCGTTGTGCCAGGCCGGTAACCAGAGCGGGGCTGGCGCCGTCAGGCCAGGGGTAGTCGGCCAGGTCGCGTTGGGTGGCGTGGCGCAGCGGGTAGCCGGCGATGTGGAAACTGTTACCCCCATCCGGGCGACGCCAGGTCGTGCCCCAACGGTCCACCAGTTCGGTTTGGGATAGCAGCTCCGGTGTGTAACTGCCGCCGCCAACCCGCACCCCTCGCACATCTGCGCCAACCAGATTCAGAACCGTTTCAGAGGGTTGGGCCAACTGCCCCACCACATCCCAGATTTGAACATCCTCTTGCAGCCCCAACACCTTGAGCAGCCGTTCATAGGCCCACACGTGGATGCCGGTTGGGCCGCAACTCCCCAAATCAAGCGGCACACGGTCTGGTTCACGGTGGTTGAGCGCGGTCAATACTCGTTCGCGTGGGGTCATTCTGGCGCTCCTCCGTGAGACAGATGAAACCCGTTGACAACAAAAAGGGGGTGTGATAAAATGGTAGCAGCAGGAGTTATCAGATATCTGACAACTCCTGCATTATACCGTACCTCCAATTGAATGTCAATCCCTTTGTTTGACCGTTAACCGCAGCACCCAAAATCCTTTTAGCCAAACAAAACTGAAAGCAGACCAAACAATCCCGGACTCTGGAGGCAACTTTATATGAGAGGCAAAGCTCTACAGCAAGCATTAACCGGCGGTCAACTTGTCTACGGTACCTGCCTGGTTGGCTACAGCCAGCCCACCTGGCCCCAAACCTTCGCCCGCACCGGCATCGATTTTGTGTTTTTGGATAGCGAACACGCCCCGCTCAACCTGGAAACAATGGCCTGGGCGGTGCAGGCCTACGCGGCGCAGGGGGTGGCCCCGCTGCTGCGCATCCCGGAACCTTTAGCCAGCGCCGCGGCCAAAGGGCTGGATATGGGCGCGCATGGTATAATTGTGCCGTATGTGGAAACGGTTGAACAGGTAAAACGAATGGTTGGCGCGGTTAAATACCGCCCGCTCAAAGGCGCGGCGCTGGAAGCGGTGCTGGAGCGGAACGAATTTCCCGCCGAAAGCTCATCGGTTTATCTGCAAGAATTTAACCCCGACGCGGTGCTGATTATTATGATTGAAAGCCCGGCCGGCGTGGCCAACCTGCCCGACCTGCTGGCTGTGGGCGGCGTGGACGGCGTGCTCATTGGCCCGCACGATTTTTCGGTATCGCACGGCGTGGCCGAAGCCTACAGCCATCCCGTTTTTAATGAAGCGGCGCAGCAGGTTATCCGCACCTGCCGCGAGCGCGGCGTGGGCGTGGGGATTCACTGCGCGATGGCTGATATGGAGCTGGAACTGCGCTGGATAGAGTGGGGCTGCAATTTTATTGTCCACGGCTCAGACACCCTGTTTATTGCCCGCGGCCTGCACCAGAGTTTGAGCCAGCTCAAACAAATTTTAAGCGACAAACGGGCTGCCGCCGCCAGCAAACCAAATGTTATCATTTAGCCCAACAAGGAATCTTTAATGGCCCCGTCATTGCGCGGGCAGGCGTTGCATATTGCCGCCCGTGATTACATTAAGCAGTATATTTTAGACCACCAACTGGCCCCCGGCGACCCCCTGCCGCCGGAAGGGCAGTTTGCCCAGGAATTGGGCGTGGGCCGCAGTTCGGTGCGGGAGGCGGTTAAAGCGCTGCAATCGCTGGGCATCATCGAAGCGCGGCAGGGCAACGGGCTATTTGTGCGCGAGTACAATTTTGAGCCGGTGCTGGAAGTGCTCAGTTACGGCATGCGGTTTGACGACGCGATTTTGCGGGAGTTTTTTCAAATCCGGTTGTGGCTGGAAGCGGCCGTGATTGGCGACGCTGTCAAGCAGATTGACGCCGCGGGCATTGCCCAACTGGAAGGGGTGCTGGCGCAGTGGGCGGAGCGGGTGGCGGCCGGCCAGCCAATGGCCGATCTGGACAAAAAATTCCACGACATTCTCTGCCAGTCGCTCAATAATCAAATCCTGCTCAAGCTGACCGAGGTCTTCTGGCTGGCTTACGACAAGCTCAAAATTCCCGGCATCCATGAGGTAGACCCGGCCGCAGAATTGATAGATCATCAGGCCATCCTGGCGGCGGTAAAAGACAGAGATGCGGATTTGGCCCGGCAGCGCCTGCTGGACAACTTTACTCACTTGCAGGGCCGGATTGAACGCGGCCTGAACGCGGTTCAACAGGATGACGGCCAGCCGTGAAATTGTTTGATTTATTGGAGGGTTAATATGAAACACAAAGTTTGGGTGGGATACGAATTGATGCCGGAGCCGCTGGCGCAACTGACCGCCGCCGCCGAGGTTATCCACAGCACCAGCCTGGCCGATTTACCCGGCGTGGCCGGCGTAATTTTGGGGGTTGACCCCGTAGCCGATGGCGCGTTTATGGACGCCGCCGGCGAATCGCTCAAGGTGATTGCCCGGCACGGCATTGGGGTAGACAACGTTGACCTGCCCGCCGCCACCGAGCGCGGGATTTTGGTGGTTAACACGCCGGACGCGCCCACCGAATCAACTGCCGAGCATGCTGTGGCGCTGCTGCTGGCGCTGGCCAAACGCGTTGCCGCCGGCGACCGGCAGTTGCGCGGCGCAGATATTCCCCACAGCCGGCTGCAAGGCACCGAAGTGCGCGGCCGGACTCTGGGCGTGGTTGGCTTTGGGCGGATTGGCCGGCGCATGGCCGAAATCTGCCGGCACGGGTTGCAGATGCGGGTGGTGGTGTACGATCCGTACATTGACCCGGCGCAGGCCGCCGCGCGCGGGGTTGAAGTGGCCGACAGCCTGGAGTCGCTGCTGGCGCAGGCCAATTTTGTCAGCCTGCACCCGGCCTTTACCCCGGAAACTCGCCACCTGATTAACCAGGCCCGGTTGCAGCTCATGCCACCGGGGAGCTATCTCATCAATGTGAGCCGGGGGCCGGTGGTTGATGAGCAGGCGTTGATCCGGGCGCTTGAGTCCGGGCATCTGGCCGGTGCGGCCATGGACGTGTACGACCCCGAACCGCCGTCGCCCGATAACCCGCTGTTTAAAATGGAAAATGTGGTGGCCACGCCCCACATTTCCTCATTTACCGATATGGGGCGCACGGCGATGAGCCAGGGCGCGGTTGAGCAGCTACTCCAGGTACTCCGCGGCGAGCGGCCGCCCTCGCTGGTTAATCCTGCGGCCTGGCCGGGGCGGGCAAAAGGAAGCTAATCAGCCAATTTCGCGGGCCAGATAGGCTTGCGTCAGCGCGTGGCCCGGCTGTTCAAAAAAGGGGCGGGCCGGGCCATGCTCCACCAATTCACCCAACCACATAAAAACCACATAATCGGCCAGGCGATGAGCCTGGTCAATATCGTGAGTCACCATCACCAGCGTGTATTTTTCTTTGAGCTTGCGCAGCAGCGCCTCGATGCCGCGCGCCGAAATGGGGTCCAGCGACGCCGTCGACTCGTCGCACAGCAAAATCTCCGGCTCCACCGCCAGCGAGCGGGCCAGGCACAGCCGCTGTTGCTGCCCCACCGACAGGCCGGTGGCTGGCGCTTTGAGCCGGTCATGCACCTCGTCCCACAAGCCCACCGCCTGCAAATGCGAGGTGACAACTTTATCCAGCCCGCCATTGGTAATGCCGTGGATGCGCGGGCCGTAGGCCACGTTGTCAAAAATGGACATGGGCAGCGGGAACGGTTTTTGGGCAAGCAGCCCAATCCGGGTGCGGATTTCGGTTACATCGACGCCGGGGCCGTAAATGTCTTCCCGGCCATCGAGCAGCACCTGCCCGGTGACGCGCACCTGCTCATTGAGTTCCAGCAGCCGGTTGAAGCTTTTGAGCAGCGTCGATTTGCCGCAGCCGGACGGCCCAATAATGGCGGTGATCTGCCGCACCGGAATATCGACCGTAATATTTTTGAGGGCGTGCGTTGGCCCGTACCACACATTGAGCGATTTAACGGATAAAGCAACCATCGGCGTCTCCTTATAAATACAGGATTCGGGAGTCAGGAGTTAGGAGTCAGGAATGAAATTAGCGAATGACGAACGACGAATGACGAACGGCAAATTCAAAACTCATCACTCACCCAGTCCACCAAACTCACCCAACTCACCCAACTTGCCTCACTCCCCCGGCCATTCTATCGAATCACGTTGCGGCCCAGCCGGGTGAGTGAAAAATGAGCCAACAAACTCACAGCCAAAATAAGGATAGTCAGCACCAGTGCCGAGGCGTAGGCTCGCGCCTGCACCTCCGGGTAGGGGGTGCTGAGCTGGAAAAAGATGGCCAGCGGCAGCGACGCCACCGGCCGCAGCAGCGAGTCGGGCATTTTGTCGGTGTAGCCAGCCGTAAACAACACCGAGGCGGCATCGCCGATACCGCGGCCAAAGGCCAGCAGCGTGGCGGTGAGCAGCCCCGGCAGGGTTTGGCGCAGCAGCACGCCCAGCAATTCCAGCCGGGTTGCGCCCAGCGACAGCGTAATTTCTGGCAGTTCGTGCGGCGTGAGCTGCAACACTTCGTCAAAGGTGCGGGCCAGTATGGGCAAAATCACAAAGGTCAGGGTGAGGATGCCGGCCAGCAGCGAGGCCCGCAGCCCCAGCATCACCATCAACGAAAAGCCAAACGCACCGTACACAATACTGGGGATGCCCCACATGACGTCAAGCGCCAACCGCACCCGGCCGGCCAGCGAGCTGCGCCGGCCGTAGCTGTGCAGGTATAACACCACCGGCACGGCGATCAGCAGCGCCAGCGCGGTTGCGCCCAGCGCCAGGTAGAGCGACCCGACAATGGCATTGAGGATGCCGCCGCCGCCGCCCAGGTAAAAAGCCGCTTCCGGGGGCCGGGTCAGCATTTCCCAGCTCAACGCCGCTACCCCGCGGCGGGCCACCACAATAAGAATCAGCCCCAGCACCACCGCCGGCGCGGCTACCGACAGGCGCATCAGCCAGGTGAACACAAATTCCTCAACTTTTCGGCGGCGATTGTGACTCATTTTGCCCCTCCGGTTGTGAGCCGCACAATAATAAAGCGGGCCAGCAGGTTAAAAAATACCACCACCAGCAGCAGCACCAGCGCGGCGTTCATCAGCGCCGCGTCGTACATGGGCACCGACATCATTTCACCGTAGTTGTTGGCAATCAGCGCCGGCAGCGGGTAGGCCGTATCAAACAGTGAGCGCGGAATCTTGATGGTGTTGCCGACCACCATCATCACCGCCAGTGTTTCGCCAAACGCCCGCGAAAAGCCCAGCACCACGGCGGCCAGCGTGCCGGCCAACCCGCGCCGCAGCACAATGCACTTGGTGGCTTCCCACGGGGTGGCCCCCAGCGACAGCAGCGCCTCGCGCATGGCCCGCGGCACGCTGTGCAGCACTTCTTCCATCACCGAAACAATGATAGGGAAAATCATCACCGCCAGCACAAACCCGCCGGCCAGCACGCCGTAACCGCTGGGGTTGGTCTGCGCC
Organism: uncultured Caldilineaceae bacterium; assembly: GCA_964407935.1. Classification (GTDB taxonomy): domain Bacteria; phylum Chloroflexota; class Anaerolineae; order 4572-78; family J111; genus J095. Next base: position 9,227 of record CAYOXS010000039.1, on the reverse strand, counting down.
AAAAAAGGCAGCCACTGCCCAAGAGTGCGGTCAACCCACGGCCCCAGGTGATCGCGGATAAACGGCACAATAAACAGGATGCCCCACAACCCGTATACCACCGAAGGCACGCCCACCAGCAGATCGAGCAGCGGCTTTAACACGGCGCGGGTGCGGGACGAAGTGTATTCCGAGAGGTAGATTCCGCTGAAAATGGCCGGCGGCACCGCAATGATACCGGCCAGCAGCGTCACCACCAAACTGCCCACAATAAACGAGGCCATGCCAAAGTGGCCGCTGGCCGGCTGCCACACCGTTGAACCAAACAACTGGGTTACGGGCTGGGCAGCCAGCAGCGGCCACGAGCGCACCAACAGCAGCAACCCAATGGTTAGCGGCAGCAGCGCCGCCAGCAGCGCGGCAAATTTCATTGAACCGCTGGCAAACTGGTCTTTCCAGTAGCGCCAACTGCGAAGAGCTTTAACCGGCAGGGTTGCCCCTATCCGCAGCGCCGTGTTTTTTTGGGTCGATTCCATAAGCCGTCCCCCGCTTTCGCTATTCTGGCAGCAGCGCCAGCGCCTCCTTGAGCCGGGCATCGTTGAGGCTAACATACCCGGCGTCAGCCACAAAAGTCTGGCCATCGGTGAGCACCCAGCGATAAAAATCAGCAATCGCCGGGCTGGGTTTGCCTTTGGTTACCAAATACAGTACCCGGGCCGGCGGAAAGGGATAGGTTTCGGTGGCGATGGCCTGGGTAATCTGGCTGCGGGTGCCGTAAAAATCCTCATCCGCCGAAATTTTGCCGTCGCCATTCAGGTCGATAGGGATGACCCGCAGGCCGTCAACCGGCTGGCCGGTTTTCAAATCGTAGGCAAAGCCGATGTTGTTGAACCCCACGCCAAATGGGTCCTGCCGCACGGCTTCGGCCACGCCGGGATCGCCATTAACCGCCGTACCCTGCAAATCTTCCTGCGCCTTGCCCCCCAGAAACAGCGCCCACATTTCAGCCGCGCCGGCCGAATCGGAACGGGTGTACACGTTGATCCTGTCAACGGCGTCAGTTTTGAGCAGTTGGCCCCAGGTGGAAATTCCCTGCCCAATCCAGATGCCGTTTGCTTCGGCGGGGGTAATGCCGCGGGCCAGCAGTTGCGCCAGGTACGGATTATTGGCATTGACCGTGCCCACCACCGCATCAACCGTTACCGGCACCAGAAACGCGCCCTGATCCAGTTCGGCCTGGCGGGCATCGCGGGAGAGCATGGCAATGTCGGCCGCGCCGGTGAGCATATCGGTCATTCCTTTGCCCGCGCCGCCGGCCTGCACATCAAAGCTGATGTTGGGGTGCGTTTTGTGGTATTCCTCGGTCCACACGGTCATCATGGGAAACAGGGCAAACGCCCCGGAAACGCTGATCGATTGCTGCGGTCCCGCCGCGCTGGCCCCGCCGGTTTGGATAGAATCACCGCAGGCGGATACGGTCAGCACAAAGAGTAACACTACCCACAACTTTAATTGATGGTTTTTTACAGCCAACATGTGCGCCTCCCTTGAAAATAACGCCGCAGGCCGGGGGGCCTGGGGGGTAGCTCCCCCCAATAACCATTTTCGTTGTTGGTGCCGAACCCCGGTTCTTAAAAATTG
>CAYOXS010000039.1:6459-7597 GCA_964407935.1 uncultured Caldilineaceae bacterium | reverse complement strand
CTGTAGTTTTGGACTCCGTTTTCATATCTACAAACGAACGCCGGAAAGACAAATCACCCAAAGTTTTTTTCGGGTTGGTTTTATCACGATAAGGTAACTGTGTGACAAACGCTGTGATAAACCCGTAACAAGCCTGTAACAGAAGCCACAACGGATTATCATCGCCGTCATCATATTTTCGATTTTATAAAGTCATTTACATATTTAGGGGGTAGCAAAAAATTCTCTACGATATCCAGTGTTTTTTTTGACATAACATCAAACAGGTTGCCCGAGTTATCATTTGGCAATGGTTGTAGCCTATAAACCCGGAGTGTGCTATACTTACCTCATTTCATACAGGAGTGTGTCAAATGAGCCAGGTATTGCCTGATAACGCCCAAAAACGCGTCGGTGATATTATGACGACAACCGTCATTACCATTGGCCCGGACACACCGGTTAGCCAGATTGCCAAATTGATGTCGGAAAACAATATTGGCGGTTTGCCGGTGGTTGATGAGGGTGAGATTGTCGGCGTGGTCACCGAGCTGGATCTGATTGTGCGGAACACCCGCTTTAAAATGCCGGCGTTTTTCACCATCCTCGATATGATTTTTTATCTGGAAACGCCGCAGCACTACGAAGAACGATTGCAGCACATTTTGGGAACCACCGCCCAGGAGATTATGTCTAAACCGGCCAAAACTATCGCCCCCGGCGCAACCATCGAAGAGCTGGCTGAATTGATGATTGAGCGCCGTATGAACCCCATCCCGGTTGTTGATGACGGCCGGCTGGTGGGCATTGTCAGCCGCTCAGACATTGTGCGATTGATGGCCAGAGAGTTTGAGCCAGAGGAATAGCTGTGGTAAAATTGCGCCTTCAGACCACATAGCGAGTACGAGATGCAGGGAGTTATTGCCGCCGGACATCCGCAAACCGCCACTGCCGGCGCTGAAATATTACAAGCTGGAGGAAATGCTGTGGACGCCGCCGTTGCTGCGGCGTTCACTTCGTTTATCGCCGAATCGGCGCTGGTGAACATTGGCGGCGGCGGCATGGCTCAAATTTACAACCCGGCCAGCCGGCAGGCCACCGTGTACGATTTTTTCAGCACCATGCCCGGCCTGCCCAATGGCCCCAGCCACGCCATCAA
>CAYOXS010000039.1:0-6359 GCA_964407935.1 uncultured Caldilineaceae bacterium | reverse complement strand
ACGATTTTTTCAGCACCATGCCCGGCCTGCCCAATGGCCCCAGCCACGCCATCAATCTGGATTTTCGCAAAATACTGGTCGATTTTGGCGCGGCCGTGCAGCCGTTTTATATTGGCCGGGGCAGCGTGGCGGTGCCGGGCGTAGTTGCCGGCCTGTGCCACATGCTGGCCAAAGCAGGCACCCTGCCGCTGGGCCGGGTTCTTGAACCGGCAATTCGGCTGGCCCGGGAAGGTGTGCTGGTCACCGACGCGCAACATTATGTAATGCACCTGCTCACCCCCATCCTCACCGATACGCCCGGCATTGCCGCCGTGTACGCGCCCAACGGCCGCATGGCCAGCCCCGGTGAAACGATGCGCTTTCCAAAACTGGCCGGCACGCTGGAGCAACTGGCCGGGCAGGGCGCGGCGCTGTTTTACAGCGGGGATGTCGCCCGTAAAATTTTGGCCGACCAGCAGCAGAACGGCGGCCTGATCACCCAAACTGATCTGGCGGCCTATCAGGTATTTGATCTTGACCCCATCCCCGTGGCCTACCGGGGCTACACCATTCTGCTGCCGCCGCCGTCATCGGGGGGCGGGGTGCTGATTGCTTTTGCGCTCAAACTGTTGGCCGGGGTCTCACTGGCCAACGTGGCGCACAACAGCTTTGAACATTTGCAAATTCTGGCCGAAGTGATGCGTTTGACCAGTTTTGCCCGCGCCCGCTGGGAAGAAAAAATCGACTCGCACGGCCCGGCCGCCGAGCATGTGGCTGAGCTGCTGGCCGATGACAACGTGGCCCGCTACCAGACTCAACTGGCGGCGGTGCTGACCGGCAAAACCGCCCAGGCCGAACCCCCGGCCCGGCGCGGCCCGGCCAACACTACCCACCTGAGCGTGGCCGACGCCAACGGCATGCTGGTCAGCATTACCACCTCGGCGGGCGAATGCGCCGGCTTTATGGTGGGCGACACCGGCATTCAGTTGAACAATATGCTCGGTGAAATTGACCTGCACCGCAACGGCTTTCACCAACTGCCGCCGGGCCAGCGGTTGATGACGATGATGAGTCCGGCGATTGTGCTGTACCAGGGCCAGCCGGTTTTGGCCGTGGGCAGCGGCGGCAGCAACCGGCTGCGCTCGGCAATTTTGCAGGTGATCAGCAATTTCATCGACTTTAACCTGCCGCTGGAGCAGGCTGTTGACGCGCCGCGCCTTCATTTTGAAGATAACGAAGTGCAGCTCGAAGGCGGGATCTCGCCGGAAACCGCCAACAAAATGGAGGCCGCCGGGTATATTGTTAACCGTTGGCCGGCCAAAAATATGTTTTTTGGCGGCGCGCATGCCGTGGCCCGCACCAATTTAAATCAGTCGCACTGGGTTGCCGCCGGCGATCGCCGTCGCGGCGGCTCAACCATCGCGGTTACGTGATTATGACAGAACAAGACACACAAAAACCAACATTAAGTTACACTGAACTCACCGATATTATCGACCTGACCCTGTGGAGCGGCCAGTTGTTGCTGCAACACGGCGCAGACAGCCAGCGGGTGGAAGAAACCGTACACCGGCTGGGCAATGCCCTGGGCTGCAACTGGATGGACGTATTTGTCTCGTACAGCGACATCGGCGTTTCGGCCATCAGCGGCGAGGGATTTCGGACCAAAATCCGGCGGGTGGTGCGGATTGGGGTCAATATGACCATTGTTTCGGCCATCAGCCGCCTCAGCCGGCGGGTGGAAAACGGCGAGCTGGACCGCTTTCAGGTGCGGTCGGAATTGCACAGAATCAGCACCACGCCGCATCACTACAACCGCTGGCTGGTGGCGCTGATGGTTGGCCTGGCCTGCGCCGCGTTTAGCCGCCTGTTTGGCGGCGACTGGATGGTGTTTGGTATCACCTGGCTTTCGGCGGGATTGGCGATGGTGGCCCGGCAGGAATTGGCGCGCCGCCATTTTAACGCGCTGCTGGTGGTGGTGGCCACGGCGTTTGTGGGCGGCGTGCTGGCCAGTACCGCCACCCGCATCCCCGGCATCGCCGAGCCGGAAACGGCGCTGGTGTCGTCGGTGCTGCTGCTGGTGCCGGGCGTGCCGTTGATCAACGCGGTCAACGATATTGTCGAAGGCTATGTGGTAGTAGGAATTGCGCGCGGCCTGATCGGGGCGATCATTTCGCTGGCCATTGCGCTGGGGTTACTCATGGCGATGACACTCACGGGGATTAGCAGCCTATGACAATCTGGTGGTTTTTACAGTACACAATCTGGCCGGCCATTGCCGCGCTGGGTTTTGCGATGTTGTTCAATGTACCAACCCGCACGCTGGCCGCCTGCGCGCTCGGCGCGGCCGCGGGCTATCTGGTACGTGCTTTTTGCCTGGAAATGGGCGCTCAAATCGAAGTGGCGGTGCTGGCCGGCGCGACGGTGGTCGGTTTTTTGGGGGTTTTGTTTGCCCGCATCTGGAAAGCGCCGGCTCCGGTGTTTACCGTGCCGGGCGTCATCCCGATGGTGCCGGGCAGTTTCGCCTTTAAAGCGATGATGGGCGTGGTTGAACTGGCCCACCTTGGCGCCGGCAGCCTGTTATTGATTGAAACGGTGGCCTTTGCCACCAAAGCGGCGCTGATTTTGGGCGGCATCGCCATTGGTATTGCCCTGCCCAACATGCTGTTTCGCCGGCAGCGGCCGGTGATTTAAATGGCAAAACCCCACCGTAATTGATGGGGTTTTGGGTGGGCACATCTGGCGCTGAGGCGTTTGCTTGTTATTCGGACCCGGCCAGCGTTAATAGCTGGCCATCAACTTGTTTGCTGGGAGCTTCGACCATTAGGTTTTTGGCTGATTGATGCGAACAACCGCCCATACTGCCGGTGTATTTGACCTTGTCGTAGGTCATTACCGGTTTTGCCGTGTTCACTACCGGCTCAACCTGTTGAACCGGCGCGATGTCCAGCGTTGCTTCATTTGCCTGAACCGGCGTGCTCTGGGTAAAGGCAAAAACGCCCACCGCGCCGGCAATAACGACAATCGCCATCAACCCGGCCAGTATGGAAACCAAAACAAATTTGTTGCGCATAAAAATCCCCCCTTATCAGCTACTCAACTACGCCTGATTACCACTTACTTGCGCCTCAGGTTCGCCAGAAAAACCCCGATCAAAACAGGTGGCTACACTGTAAGCAACAAATATTAACTCAGGATTAAAGTGGAGCGCAGCCTTTTATGCAGCCGATTGCAACTTTTTCAATTGTGGCGTTTGACCCAAATAAGCACGAATGGGGCGTGGCCGTTCAGTCCAAATTTCTGGCCTGCGCGGCGGTGGTCTCGTGGGCGCAGGCCGATGCCGGCGCGGTGGCCACCCAATCGTTTGCCAACCTGGCCTACGGCCCGCAGGGGCTGGCGCTGATGGCCCAGGGCCTGCCCGCCGCCGTAGTCATCGACACGCTCACCCGTAATGACCCGCAGCGCGAATCGCGGCAGGTGGGTGTAGTTGACCGTTTTGGCCATGCGGCGGCGTTTACCGGCGCGGAGTGCTTTGAGTGGGCCGGCCACATTGTGGGCGATGGTTTTGCCTGCCAGGGCAATATTTTGTACCCCGGCACCATTGAGGCAATGGCCCAAACTTTTACCGCAGCGCGGCGCGGGCCGGGCGAACTGGCCGACTGGCTGGTGGCGGCGCTGGCAGCCGGCCAATCGGCGGGCGGCGACCAGCGCGGGCGGCAGGCGGCCGGGGTGCTGGTGGTGCGGCCCAACGGCGGCTACGGCGGCAACACAGATCGATATTTAGATTTACGAGTTGACGACCACCCCACGCCCATTGACAAATTGACCGAACTGGTGGCGCTGCACCACCTTTATTTTGGTCGGCCCGACCCCAACGACCTCATGCCGCTGGCCGGCATCAACCGCGAGTTGCAGGAGCTGCTGGTTAAAACCGGCCATCTGGCCGCCCCGCCGGCCAACTCGTTTGACGAGCCGGCGCGCAAGGCGCTGCGCAAACTGGTCGGCATGGAAAATCTGGAAGAGCGCTGGCCCGGTGACAGCGACATGATTGACCGGCAGGTGGTCGATTTTCTGTTTAACAAGTTTGGCGGGTAGGAGGAACGGATGACGGCTACAAATGTTGTCGCGCTGGCCGGAGGTGTGGGCGGCGCAAAACTGGCTTACGGCCTGGCCCAATTGCTGCCGCCGGAGCGGTTGACCATCATTGTTAACACCGGCGACGATTTTGAGCATCTGGGGCTGCACATTTCGCCGGATATGGACACGGTGATGTACACGCTGGCCAATCTGGCCAACCCGGCCACCGGCTGGGGGCTAAAGGACGAAAGCTGGAACGTGCTGGCCGGCGTGGCGCGCTACGGCGGGCCAACCTGGTTTCAACTGGGTGACCGCGATTTGGCCACGCACCTGCTGCGCAGCCAGTGGCTGGCCGAGGGCTATCCCTACAATTGGGTGGCCAGAGAACTGTGCCGCCGGCTGGGGGTGCGTCACCCCATTTTGCCAATGAGCGAGGAGCCGGTGCGCACCGTAGTGGAAACGGCCCGCGAAGAGCTGCCGTTTCAGGAGTACTTTGTCAAACTGCGCTGCGAGCCGGTGGTCAAAGCCATCCGTTACAATGGGGCGGACACGGCCCAGCCCAGCCGCGAGGTAATTGCCGCCGTGCGCAGCGCCGACGCCATAATTTTTTGCCCCAGCAACCCGCTGCTCAGCATTGCCCCTATTTTGGCCATGCCCAGCCTGCGCCGGATCATCGCGGCCAGCCGCGCGCCCAAAATTGCGGTTTCGCCCATTGTTAAAGGCGAGGCGCTCAAAGGGCCGGCGGCCAAAATTATGACCGAACTCGGAATGGAGGTGTCGCCGGTGGGGGTGGCGCGCTACCTGCGCGAGGTGCTGTCCGGCTTTGTGCTGGACCATCTCGACGAAGCGCACCAGGACGCCATCACCGATTTGGGGCTGCGGGCGCTGGTGACCGGCACCATTATGACCAGCAACGAAGGCCGGGTAACGCTGGCCCGCGAAGTGCTGGCTTTTGCCGGGATCAGCGCCTGACGGCTTTTTCCACCGCCAGGCAGTTGACAATCAGCGGCTCTTCAATACCCAGCAAGGGCACCATATAATCCCCCAGCCGGATGGCCATGTAGGCGTTTTCGTTGCCATCAAAAATCATGGCCCGGTCAATTTTAATATCCCATTTTTCGGCAAATTCAGTGATTTTTGTGGCGTACTGGCGCAGAGTGATGCCGTAAGTTACGCTCAAAAAAAGGTAGCGCCGGTCGTCGGATAAAGCGGCGATGGTTTTGCCCCAGGTTGTGTCGCGGTAATGTTCCAGGTTTTCGCTGGTAAACCACTCCTGTTCCGGGTTGTAATCAAATTTGCCGTTCCACATAAAAATCGGCCCCGCCCCCCACGAAATAGCGGTCCGTTTAAAATCTTTGTGCTCGCGGATCACATCGATGTCAAAGCGGCCATCCCGCTGAAACAGAGCCGAGCGCCCCAGGTGAAAGAATAGCTCGCGGCCGGTTTCGGTTTTGTTAGAGCTGACCAGCCCGTGATAATCGGCGGTCATCACCACCAGCGACTCGGGCCGGAAGCAGTACGAAGGCGTAATCCTGATGTTAGCTTGCGTTTCCGGGTCGGGGATGGGCGGGATGATGTTGCGCAGCACGTAGCCGGCCTCTTTCAAATCGATGACCACGTAATGCACCGCATCGACAACGATATACACAATGCCCGGCGCAATCTGGTACGACTGCTGCGAGGTGGCGATGGTTAGCAACTGCTCCAGCGTGGCCGGGTCGGCACGCACCAGCGCATCCAGTTCTTTGGCCGACATCTTCTCGTTGGCGGGGCAGTCCGGGCATTTGCGGCGCTGGGGCGTATCTGCGATGAGCAGCATGTTATCGTTGTATTCCACGGTTGGCAGCGGAACCGCCGCCGCGCCGCAGCCGGCCGCATTGCAACTGGCCAGATCGAGGGTGGGCGTGGGGGTGGGGGTAGGGGTGCCGGTGGCCGTTGGCGTTGGGGCAGCCGTCGGCGTGGCCGAGGCGGTGGCGGTCGGCGTGGCGGTGGGGCTGGGAGTGGTAGCCGGCGGCTTTGTTGCGATCACCCCCGCGCTTTGAGCGGGTTGTTCGACCGCGCCACAGCCGGCAAACATAAGCCCAACCAGCACAGCCAAACCGACCCAGATTATCGTGAATTTAGTCATCGGTTCCAGAGGTAAATTGAAAAATTTCACAAGCCGAAATCATACCTCGAGAACGAGAATCGGCAAACACGGGGAACCTGTTTCAGCGGAGTAAACAACAACCAGGTAACAAGTTACAGGGTCATATATTTATACAGCAGGCTGTCCGGCTCGGCGGCGGCCAGGCGAGTGGGCA
>CAYOXS010000038.1:26173-28399 GCA_964407935.1 uncultured Caldilineaceae bacterium | reverse complement strand
GCCGGTGAACCCGTCCGACTCCCAGAAGAAATGCGATACTTTGGCTAGGAACCAGGAGGAAAATTATGGCCCGTACCGTAACTATTGATCCCGTCACCCGCATTGAGGGACATGCCAAAATTACCGTTCACCTGGACGACAATGGCAAAGTATCCAATGCGCGGTTTCACGTTGTAGAATTCAGAGGTTTTGAAAAATTCTGTGTTGGTCGCAGCTTCTGGGAAATGCCGGGGATTACCGCCCGCATTTGCGGCATTTGCCCGGTTAGCCATCTGCTGGCCTCATCCAAAACCGGTGACGCCATTTTGGGCGTCAAAATCCCCCCCACCGCCGAAAGACTGCGCCGATTGATGAACTGGGGCCAGATTGTGCAAAGCCATGCCCTCAGCTTTTTCCACCTCAGCGGCCCGGATTTGCTGCTCGGCATGGAAAGCGATCCCGTTACCCGCAACATTATGGGGCTGATTGACAAATTTCCGGAAGTGGCGCGTAACGGCATCCGCCTGCGCAAATTTGGGCAGGACATTATCCGCATTTTAGGCGGCCAGAGCGTGCATCCGGCCTGGACTATCCCCGGCGGCGTGCGCGAACCCCTCTCCCCTGATGACCGCAACACCATCAAACGCGGCCTGCCAGAAGCGTTTGACATTGTTGAACTGGCGCTGGATATGCTCAAAGACGCCTTTGACGGTAATGTTAAAGAAATTGAAACCTACGGCAATTTCCCCAGCCTGTACGCCGGCCTGGTTACCGCCGATGGCGGGTTGGAGCACTACGATGGCAAATTCCGCATTATGGACAGCGATGGCCGCATTTTGGAAGACATGCCGCCCGAAGACTATCGCAATGTCATTGGCGAAGCCGTAGAACCGTGGAGCTACCTGAAATTTCCCTATTACAAACCCTACGCTAACGGCAACTACGCCGACGGTATGTACCGCGTAGGCCCGCTGGCCCGGGTAAACATTTGCGATTTCGCCGGCACGCCGCTGGCCGACCGCGAACTGCGCCAGTTCCGCCGCCTGGGCGAACGGGGCAAGCCGGTGACCAGCAGTTTCCACTACCACTACGCCCGGCTCATTGAAATTCTCTTTGCCCTGGAAAAAATTGAGGAAACACTGGACAACCCCGATATCACCGACCACCATGTGCGCAGCAACGCCAGCGTCAACCAGCTTGTGGGCGTTGGCGTTACCGAAGCGCCGCGCGGCACCCTGTTCCACGAATATCACGTTGACGAAGATGGTATTTTGACCAATGTTAACCTGATTGTGGCTACCGGCCAAAACAACCTGGCCATGAACCAGACGGTGACCCAAATTGCCCAAAATTACGTAAACGGCGGCAAACTTTCAGAGGGCATCCTCAACCGCATTGAGCACGGTATCAGGGCTTTTGATCCCTGCCTGAGCTGTTCTACCCACGCGGTGGGGCAAATGCCGCTGCAAGTGCAGCTTTTTGCCGCCAGCGGCGAACTGGTCGATCAACAGATCAGAGACTGACTTATACGTTAGCAAGGGGGAGACTCACATACGGGGGATGGAGGCGTGGTAGCCTCCTATCCCCCGCGGTCTCCAGATTTCAAACGGCGCAGAAAATGATTTTGATTATTGGCTACGGCAACTCACTACGGCAGGATGATGGCGGTGGGCTGGAATTAGCCCAGCAAATAGAGCAGACCGGACGCGAACTCGGCCTGCCGGTTGAACGCATCTGCCTGCAACAACTCGTTCCCGAACTGGCAGTGGATATCGCCAGGCCAGATGTTGAGGCGGTTATTTTTGCCGATACCCGCATAGTAACCCCCGATGACGCGGCGCCGGAACTTGAAATTGCGCCGCTGGCTAACCGGTCGTCATCGCCCGGTGTTGGGCATCACCTGTTGCCAGAAGTGTTGCTAATTTACGCCTACCGGTTGTACGGCCAGCAGCCGCCGGCCTGGCTAATTACCGTGCCGGGCATTGATTTTGACCACGGCGAGTCGCTCAGCCAGATTACTCAAAACGCGCTCACCGGAGCCAAAGACAAAATTAAAAATTTGCTGACCGCTCAATTTTTACCCGTCCCTGCCTAAATCAAATTTTCCTGATTTTAATCGTACCGGAAACGCCTCTAACGATAACCCAGAGGCGTGTTTTTTTTGGCGCCCCGTTAAAAACCAACCCAGAAAAGCACCGCAAAAAAGGGAAACAGCAGTGGCCGGGCAGTACGAAAAAAATTTTTTAA
>CAYOXS010000038.1:0-26163 GCA_964407935.1 uncultured Caldilineaceae bacterium | reverse complement strand
CAAAACAGGGGCGCTACTGACATCGGGCAATCTGTAAAGTTTTGTGAAATCATTCACAATTAGTGACAAATGTCACTAATTTGCCATGACAAATGTCACTATCTTGCCAGACCAATCTGTGATATGATGATATTAACATTTTGTGAAAAAAATCACAATATAGAATCTTTACAAAAAAACCTCTTGACAGTTCTATTCCAGCTATGATACGCTATAGGCGAATTTTCGCTAATAGTGGATAGAGTTTCAAAGAGGAGACCGAGGCCCATGAGTACAGAAGCATTTTACCGCGTTATTGATCGCAAAACCAGAACCCACCAACTGCCGGTGGAGTACGAAAAACGCACCGTTGAAGAACGGGTGGCCGATTTTGATGAAGTTATTTGCGGTTTTGATATTGAATCGGCCAAAGCCGAGGCGTCTCGCTGTATTCAATGCCCGGAGCCGCAGGCTTGCATGCTCAACTGCCCGGCCGGTAATGATATTCCCGAAGCGCTGTGGTTGATCAGCCAGGGCGATTTTGTGGGCGCGGCCAAAGTGTTTGCCGCCACCAGCCCGCTGCCAGAAGTGTGCGGGCGGGTGTGCCCCAATCTGTGCCAAAAGGGATGTGTTTTGAGCCGCGGTTATGGCTCTGCGTCCATTGGCAAATTAGAAGCGTTTGCCGCCGATATTGCCCGCAAAGCCGGCGCGCTAACCATTGAGGTGCCGCAGGTAAAAAGCGGCAAGCGCGTGGCGGTGGTCGGGTCCGGGCCGGCCGGCATCACTGTGGCCGAAGATTTGCTTAAGCGGGGTCACCAGGTGACGGTCTACGAAGCCTGGCCGGTGCCCGGCGGCGTGCTCATTTACGGCATCCCCAGCTTCAAGCTCAACAAATACGTGGTACTCAACAAAATTCGTGATCTGGAAGACGCCGGGGTAAACTTTATCACCAATACCCGCATCGGCGAGTCGATTACAATTGACGATCTGCTGCGGCAGTATGACGCGGTATTTTTGGGCACCGGGGCGGGCGTTGAAGCCACAATGAATATCCCCGGCGAGAAGCTACAGGGCATTTACAACTCCACCGATTTTCTGATCCGGGCCAACGTGCCCACGGAAATGCTACCCCCGGACCGGCGCGAGCGGCCAAAAATTGGCCGGCGCGTGGCCGTGATTGGTGGCGGAGACACCGCGGTTGACTGCGCCCGCAGTTCAATTCGGCTGGGCGCAAAAGAGGTGACAATCATCTATCGCCGCACCGAGGTAGAGATGCCGGGCAACAAAACCGAACGGGCCATCTGCCTGGAAGAAGGCGTGAAGATCAACTATTTGCAGGCCCCGGTTGAATATATTAGCGATGAAACCGGGCAGGTCAAAGCCATGAAAGTCATCAACATGGAATTGGGCGCTCCAGATTCGTCAGGACGCCGCCGCCCGATTAAAATTGAGGGGTCTGAATTTATTAAGGAGATTGACACGGTTATTTTGGCAGTAGGCTACTGGCCAGATCCATTTTTAGGCGAAAAAACCGAAAACCTGCGCACTTATAAATGGGGCCTGATTTTAACTAACGAGGAATTGGGTGCAACCTCTCGTCCGGGCGTATTTGCCGCCGGAGACAACGTTCACGGCCCCGATCTGGTTATTACCGCGATAGCCGCGGCGCACAACGCGGCCAACAATATTGACGCTTATTTACGAGGAGAATCCATTCCCTGGATAGACCCCGACACCAAACAGACCTGATAAGCAGGAAAGGAAATAAAAATGCTAGCCGGATATGTTGCAATAAACCTGGAAAAAGAAGCCGAAAACCTGGTGCAGAGTATGCACAAGGGCGATCTGTGTGGCAGTGTTCACCTGGCCCGGTTAATTGAAGCGGATACTCGCGGCGTTTTTCAACCGTTTGCCGACGCTCTGGCCGCCCGCATTCAAGACCATTTGGGGCGCTGGGCAGAGCTGGGTGAAACAGACCCGCACGTTACCCTGGAGGATGAAGTTTACCAGCTACTGAAAGCGGCTTCAATTGACTGGGATGGAGCGCCCTGCAACGGCCGGCCCGGCGAAGAAGCATAATATCCCGTCGGGAGCAGTTGGACGCTGCTCCCGATTTTGGTATCACCGGTTAATCAGCAGACGCAAAAATATCCAATAGCTGTAAGCGAGTGGCTTTCAATCGGCTGGTAACCACTTCGGCTACCCGCCAGGCAAGCCGACACCCCAATGCGTGGTCAACCTGGCACAGCACCCCCAGATCGGTGCCGTTGAAAGCCAGCACGTGAGTGGGCATGAGCGCCCGGGCTGTGGCGGTGTAGAGTTTGCCCGCAAAAAACGGCGACCAGCCCACCAGTTCACCCGCGCTGAGAGTCATCACCTTGATTGGCCCCCGCCCCGGTATGTAAAATTCAATGCTCACCTGTCCATCTGTGATCAGATAGACGGTGTCGCCCATGTCGCCTTCTTTGAAAAGCGCATCATCGGGCGGAAAGTAGGCCGTGCGCGCCAGTTGAGCCAACTTTTCCAAATGATCTGGCTCAAAATCCTGGGTAAAGTGCAGTTCTTTGAGTAAATCCAGGATAGCATCTTTGCTCATGGTTACCCCTCCAGGTTATTTTCAGAGCGACGGACAGGGTTTATTTTCCGTTAGCTGCGCGTGAATTTTTGCCGCCACCACCGGCACAGCTTGCGCTACAACCGGCGACAGCTCCGGGCCGGGCCGGGTGCTGGCTGCTTCAACACCCCACAGCACAACACACGGCGGTAGTTGCTGCAATACCTGCGCCAGCGCCAGCATATCACCCAAACCCAGCCCGTGCATCGAGACCCGCTCAATACCCCGGCCGGCCAACAAATTGGGCTGCCACCTGTCGCAGTGGATGGTACCCGGCTTCTGGCCGCTGTAAACCGCATCGATCAGAACCAACAACTCGCAGCCCTGCATGTAGTCGAACAGTTCCGGGCCGGCGTACGGCAGAATGAACATGCTGAACTGGTGCTGCACCGGCATTATTTTTGATTGCAACGCCTGAATCACCGCCGGCCCCACGCCGTCATCGGTGGCCCAGGCGTTGCCCAGCCCGACAACGCAAATTTTCACAGGTTTTGGCAATCCAGTTCGATGGTAAACTCATTTTTGCCGGGATGGACTGTTTGCCAGGCCGTTGAATGTTCGGTGCAGTCCACAATTTTGCCAGCCTTGAAGATTTTGAAAAAGAGATGCGGCTGCCGATCAAGATACAGGTCTTCAAAATCGGTTGAAGTGAACTTCAGTTGAAAATCACCGTTGTCATCGGTAACGGCGCTGGCCAGAAAATCATCGTACACCATATCACGATCCCAGGCTTCTACCCGCAGACCGGCCAAACCCACACCGGTTGTTTGGTGCAGCACATGGCCGGTAACAAAAATTTTGCCAACTTGTTCTGCCAACATTTTTACCTCCTGTGAAAATCTGCGAATTTGCGAATGCAGGTCGGGCTTGTAGCCCGACCTGCACGCTACAAGCGTGACCTGCTGCTTCGCGAAGTTCCCCTTATTTCATCGCCAAACCGATCCGCTCACCGGCGCTGAATATTTAACCGCAAAAAGTGCGTGGCGCACGAAATGCAGGGGTCGTAATTGCGCACCAACTGCTCGCAGCGCCAGGTGGCGTCTTCCAGCGGCAATTCCAGAATGCCGGGCACAAAGGCGCGCAGGTCATCTTCAATCCGTTTGAGATTTTGGGACGTGGGCGCCCAAATGTGCGCCTCCTGCACCAGCCCGGCCTCGTCGAGCCGGTAGCGGTGGTAGAGCATGCCGCGCGGCGCTTCGGTAATGTGGTTGGCCTCGCCGGCTTTGGGCCGGACCGGCAGGCGGCTCGGCTGCGGCATCTGGTAGGCGTTGATGATATGCAGCGCCTCCTCAAAGGCGTGAACGGTTTCCACGGCGCGGGCGACAATACTCATAAACGGGTTGTGGCTGGGGAATTTTAGCCCGGTTTTGATGAGCGCCTTTTTTGCCTCCGGCGACAGCAGTTCCAGGTTGAGATTAACTCGCGCCAGCGGTCCCACAAAATAGCTTTCGCCGTTGGTGCGGTGGGCGTGCAGCGCGTTGGAGTGAGCCACGTGCTCCTCCATAAAGTAGGTTTCAAACTCCTCCACTTCGATGTCCAGCCCCTGCGACGAAACCACCCGCCCCTCGTTCATGGGGAACTCGTCGGGGTGGGCCAGCGACACAAACTCGTACTCCGGCGCAAAATGGGGAAAGTCGAGCGTGCCGGTCAGAGCCACGGTGTCGATGGCGGCCTGCAAGCCCCACTCCAGCTCATCTTTCAACGCCAGCAGCTCCTCGCGGCGGGGAGCGCGATACCAGCCGCCCACGCACGGCGAAATGGGATGCACCTCTCGCCCACCGATGACCGCCAGCAGTTGGTTGCCGATTTTTTTCATGCGCAGGGCGCGCTCCACCACCGGTTTCAATTCCGGGTTGGCGGCCATAGCGATGGCGCTTTCGTAGCCCAAAAAATCGGGGGCGTGCAGCAGGTAAATGTGCAGCACGTGGCTTTCAATCCACTCGGCGCAGTAAAACAGGCGGCGCAGGGCGCGAATTTCCGGGGTGATGGTGATGTCCATTATTTTTTCCAGCGCGTGCACCGAACTCATCTGGTAGGCTACCGGACAAATGCCGCAAATGCGGGCGGTAATATCCGGCACATCATTAAAATGGCGGCCCTGCAAAAACGCCTCAAAAAAGCGGGGCGGTTCAAAAATGCGCAGTTGCAATTGGGTCACGTGGCCATTTTCGGTGACAATATCGAGCGCGCCTTCGCCCTCAACCCGGGCCATGTAATCAACTTTGATTTCGCGGCGGGTAACAGTTTTGGCAGTCATCAATCAGCCTCCTCAAAGCGGTCACTGGCGATGCGGAAGGCATCGGCGTAGCCATTAAAATTTCTGAACAGGCGCACGGTCTCCGCCGCTGATGCGCCCAGCGCGATGAATTGCTGGCCCAACGACTCGGTGTTGGCGGCTTCCATTGGCCCGTAGCAGCCGTAGCAGCCGCGATTGTACGTGGGGCAGATAGCGCCGCAGCCGGCCTGGGTAACCGGCCCCATGCATGGGGTGCCTTTGGCCACCAGCACGCACGGGGTACTGCGCCGTTTGCACTCGATGCAGACGCTGTAGGTGGGCAGGTGCGGCTGGCGGCCAATGAGCAGCGCCGTAATCACTTGCAGCAGTTGTTTTTTGTTGATGGGGCAGCCGCGCAGTTCAAAATCCACCTGCACGTGCTCGCTGATGGGCGTAGACAGGGCCAGGGTATCGATAAATTCCGGGTGGGCGTAGACGGTGCTGATAAAGTCATCGACATTGCGCCAGTTGCGCAGCGATTGAATGCCGCCGGCCGTGGCGCACGCGCCAATGGCCACCAGATATTTGCTTTGCCGCCGCACTTCCTGAATACGCTCCTCCTCTTCCGGCGTGGTCACCGAACCTTCTACCAGCGACACATCGTACGGGCCGGCCAGCGTTTGCCGCCGGGCTTCAACAAAATAGGCAATTTCAACCGCGCCGGCCACGGCCAGCAGTTCGTCCTCGGCGTCAAGCAGCGAAAGCTGGCAGCCATCGCACGAGGCAAATTTAAACACGGCCAGGCGAGGTTTACCGTTTTTGGATTTTCCGTTTTGGGCGCTCATTAAAAATCCTCCACACCAAAAAATGGTTCAATCTGGGCAAACGACAGCACCGGCCCATCTTTGCAGATGAATGTTGGCCCAAACTGGCAGTGGCCGCAGGTGCCCAGCGCGCACTTCATGTTGCGCTCCATTGAAACGTAGATTCGCTCTTTGGGAATGCGGCGGGCCATCGCCTCGTAAATGACAAAGCGGATCATAATTTCCGGGCCGCAAGTGAGGACTGTGGTGTTTTTGGCATCGAGTCGCAGGTGATAAAAGAGCATCGGCACCACGCCCACGTGACCGCGCCAGGTTTCGTCGGCGCGGTCAACGGTGGCCCGCACCTGAATATTGTGCGTCTGCCACGTATCAAACTCATCGGTGTAGAGCAGGTCGCCGGGGGTGCGCGCGCCGTACAGCAAAAAGACCCGGCCAAACTCGGCGCGATGGCGCAGAATGGTGTAAATGATGGGCCGCAGCGGGGCCAGGCCAATACCGCCGGTGACAATGCAAATATCCTGCCCTTTTACCCGCCGAAACGGCCAGGTACTGCCAAATGGCCCGCGCAGGCCAATTACATCGCCGGTTTTGAGCCGGCTGATGGCCCGGGTAACGTTGCCGGCAAACCGAATGGTGTGGCCCAAAAGCTGCGGCTCGGCGGGGTCAGAGCTGATGGAGATCGGCACCTCGCCGATACCAGGCAAATAGAGCATGTTGAACTGGCCCGACCGGAAGCCGAAATTTTGCCGCAAATACTCATCTTCAAATTCCAGGTTGTAGGTGGCAATGGCGTAGGCTTCTTCTTTGATACTGACGATTTTAGCCGGGTGCGGCAACATAGCGCCAATAGTTTTGTTATTAGCGGCCGGCGCGGCCAGGGTTGGAGTGGCGGTGGCAATCATCGGACGGCCTCCTTTCTGAGCAGTTCAACTTGTTGAGTCAGGTCAATGCCCACCGGACACCAGGTAATGCAGCGGCCGCAGCCCACGCAGCCAAACTCGCCAAACTGGTCAACCCAGGCGCCGAGTTTGTGGGTAAGCCACTGCCGGTAGCGCGAGCGGACGCCGGGCCGGATGTTGCCGCCGTGCACGTGCGAAAAATCCAGGCTAAAGCACGAATCCCACACCCGCACCCGTTCCAGATTTTGGCCGGTCAGATCGCTCACTTCTTCAACATCGTTGCAGAAGCAGGTGGGGCAGACCTGGGTGCAGTTGGCGCAGCTCAGGCAGGTTTGGCCGACCACATCCCACTGGGCGTGTTCCAAATTTTGGTACAGCAAATTGGGCAGGTCAGAGGTATCGAGCTGGCGGCCCATATTATTTTCCGCCTCAGCCAGGGCGCGGCGGGCAGCTTGCAGCTCAAACGCGCCGGCCGGTCGCCAGTCAACATTCAGCAGTACTTGCCGCCCCATTTCAGAGCCAACTTCCAGCAGGAACAGGTCGTCCAGTTCAGTTAAGGCCAGGTCAAACCCGGCGTGAACTTTGGGACCGGTGCGCATCGACGCGCAAAAGCAGGTGCCGCCCGGTTCGGTGCAATTAACGGCCAGAATAAAGGCGCGCTGGCGGCGGGCTTTGTAGTTGGGATCGTGAAACTGGCCCTGCAAAAACACCTTGTCCTGCTCGGCAATGGCGTGGACATCGCAGGGACGCACGCCAATAAAAGCGTATTGCGGCGGCTTTTCTACCGGTTGGACAACTTTGAACGAGCCGTTTTCTCGCTGCACGGAAAACAGCCTGAGCCGGGGCGGGAACAAAAACTTTTTCCACGAGTGCGGCCCCACCACATAGCCAAAATAGGCCCCGTCGCCCCGGCGCGATAACCGGTATTGGCCGGCCTCCTGCTGGTCGGTCCAGTCAATGGGCAGATCGGTGATGGCGGTAATTTCATCACACACAATCACGCCCTCGTTGAGCGTGGGACCAACCAGCGTGAATCCTTCGTGGCGGAGCGCATCAAAAATAAGCTGCAAGCTCTCTTTAGCCAAGCTGGCAAAGGCCCCTACATTTGGTGCTGTATCTGCCATAATTTTCTCCTTTGAAAATAGGATTCGGGAGTCAGGATTTAGGAATTAGGGTGTATTCCTGCCCCGGTTTCTAAAAGTTTACGGCAGGAGTCCAAAACTGTCGTTTTGGACTCCGCTTTCTGCGAGTGCAGGGGCGCTTCGTGAAGCATCCCAACGATATTTCCACCGTGTTCGCAATTTGTTAAAAACTGAACGGCAGCGCAATCGGGATACAAGAAAAAGATGAGTTGGCAACCAAGACGTGAGGCACCGGTTGGAGCGGTTGATCAGTTGGCGGGTGTGGGCAGATTGAGGCTAGTTTGAGTCTAGCACAAACTCAAATTTTCCAATAGTGATAAATGTCACAAATAATGCGTGACATACGTCTTTACTGGATTTTGGCCAAACAAATGACATATATCGTAAACTAAGATGACATCTGTCACTTATGTTGGCGACAGGAACGTTGTAATATGATGGTGTAAGTAACAAAATTTATGGTGGGGGTCAGGCAAAATCTCCAATTCCTTTTCATTAGCATCTCGAACACAGCGGGCAACGCGGCCCCTGCCCCGGGTTGATCACTCTGGTGGTAACCCTTAACCACGGAGGTGCAGAAATGACGTCTCAATTAGAGTTAAAAGTGATCACGCTGCTCCGTTCTGTAGACTTAACGCGGAACATGGATACCAGCCAGCTGAAAAAACTGGCTGCTATTGCCCGGGAGGTGAAATTTGCCGCCGATAAGGTCATCTATCGCCGCGGCGACACCGGGCAGGCCGTTTATCTTATTGAAGACGGAGAGGTTGTTATAGAAATGGATATACCCGGTAAAGGGTTGATGGTAATGAATACCCTGGGGCCGGGGCAGTTCTTTGGCTGGTCGTCGCTATTCCCATCAGAACGAAAAATGGCCTGGACCCGCACCACTAAACCCACTCGAGCGATTGCCTTTGATGCAGCTCAATTGCGAGCCGCCTGCAAAAATGACCACGAATTAGATTATGCCATTGTCAGAAGGGCTGCCGAGTCTACTGCCAATCGAATCAGACTAAACCGTCAACAATTAAATGATCTAATCACCCCGGAACGTGCGTAGGATTCACCGCCGAATCCGCCACAGGCAAAAGTTCAAGGTCTAACTTCTAGCGCTTAGCATCCCTTTGATGCCATGTGGATATTTTTTGTGCATTTTCAGGAAGCATACCAGCTTCTACAGATAACTTATTGTTTGTTTGAGGAGAACACACTATGACAAGAGAAAAAGTAACCATTGATGGCAACGAAGCAGCCGCTTACGTTGCCCACAAAACCAACGAAGTAATTGCAATTTACCCTATCACCCCCTCGTCACCGATGGGCGAACACGCCGATGCGTGGAGCGCCGTCAACCAGCCCAACATTTGGGGCACGGTGCCAATGGTGGTAGAAATGCAGTCTGAGGGCGGCGCGGCCGGGGCAGTTCACGGCGCGCTGCAAACCGGCTCGCTAACCACCACCTTTACCGCCAGCCAGGGCTTGCTGTTGATGATCCCCAACATGTACAAAATTGCCGGTGAATTGACCAGCACCGTCTTCCACATTGCCGCCCGCTCGCTGGCTGCCCAGGGGTTATCCATTTTTGGCGATCACAGCGACGTGATGGCCGCTCGCGGCACCGGCTGGGGGATGTTGTTTGCCAACTCCGTGCAAGAAGTCATGGACTTTGCGCTCATTTCACAGGCCAGCACCCTGGAAGCTCGTGTACCCTTTTTGCACGTGTTCGATGGTTTTCGTACCTCACACGAGGTGATGAAAGTAGAACTGCTCGCTGATGATGACATCAAAGCGATGATCGACGCCGATATGGTGCGCGCTCACCGCGCCCGCGGCCTAACCCCGGACGCCCCGGTGATTCGTGGCACGGCTCAAAACCCGGATGTTTACTTCCAGGCCCGCGAAACGGTAAACCCCTACTATATGGCCACCCCCGCCATTGTGCAGCAGGCAATGGACAAATTTGCCAGCCTCACCGGCCGCCAGTACAACCTGTTTGATTACGTTGGCGCGCCAGATGCCGAACGCGTGATTGTGATTATGGGCTCCGGCGCCGAAGCCGTGGAAGAAACCGTGAATTACCTGGTTGGCAAAGGCGAAAAAGTGGGCATGATCAAAGTTCGGTTGTACCGCCCGTTTGCCATCGAACGCTTCCTGGCCGCGCTGCCCCCCACTGTCCGGGTAATTGCCGCGCTGGACCGCACCAAAGAACCCGGCGGCGCTGGCGAACCGCTGTATATGGATGTGATCACCGCCGTAGCCGAAGGCGCTACCAGCGGCACCCTGCCCTTTAGCCACTTCCCCAAAGTGATTGGCGGCCGTTACGGTCTCTCATCAAAAGAATTTACCCCGGCCATGATCAAGGCCATCTTTGACGAAATGACCAAAAATCAGCCCAAAAATCATTTCACCGTGGGCATTGTCGATGACGTGATGCACACCAGCCTTGATGTTGATCCCACCTTTAACATTGAATCCAAAGACGTTGTCCGGGCCATGTTCTGGGGGCTGGGCGCCGATGGCACAGTGAGCGCCAACAAAAACTCCATCAAAATCATTGGTGAAGAAACCGACAACTTTGCCCAGGGCTACTTTGTGTACGACTCCAAAAAGTCTGGCGCGCGCACCATTTCTCACCTGCGCTTTGGCCCGCGGCCCATTCAAAGCACCTACCTCATTGAAAAAGCCAGCTTTGTGGCCATTCACCAGACCGGCTTCATTGAACGCTACAACGTGCTGGAAACCGCCGAAGAAGGCGCGACCGTACTGCTCAATACCCCGTACGGCCCCAAAGAAGTTTGGGAAACGCTGCCCCGCCAGGTGCAAAGCCAGCTCATTGCCAAAAAGCTCAAACTTTAC
Organism: uncultured Caldilineaceae bacterium; assembly: GCA_964407935.1. Lineage (GTDB taxonomy): Bacteria > Chloroflexota > Anaerolineae > 4572-78 > J111 > J095. The sequence goes on along the minus strand of CAYOXS010000038.1, from coordinate 15,634 downwards.
GTGATCGATGCCTACACCGTAGCCAATGAAACCGGGATGGGGGTACGCATCAACACCATTATGCAAACCTGCTTCTTTGCCATCAGCGGCGTTTTGCCCCGCGATGAAGCCATCAACAAAATTAAGGAAGCCATCAAAAAGACCTACGGCGCTCGCGGCGAAGCGGTGGTCCGCAAAAACTACGAAGCCGTCGATGCCACGCTGGCCTATATGTACGAAGTAAAAGTGCCAGACAAGGTCAGCAGCACCATCGAAATGCCGCCGGTTGTGCCCAAAGCTGCGCCCGATTTTGTGCAGACCGTCACCGCCAAAATGATTGCCGGCGAAGGCGACAAACTGCCCGTCAGCGCTATGCCCATCGATGGCACCTACCCCACCGGCACTACCCAGTGGGAAAAACGCAATATCGCCCTGGAAATCCCGGTTTGGGAAACCGATCTGTGCATTCAGTGTGGCAAGTGCGTGCTGGTTTGCCCGCACGCGGTCATCCGCGCCAAAGTTGTTGACGAAGCCGAACTGGCCAGCGCCCCCGCCGCCTTTAAAGCCACCGATGCCAAATGGAAAGAACTCGACGGCTTAAAATACACCCTCCAGGTTGCCCCAGAAGACTGCACCGGCTGCCAGTTGTGCGTTGAAGTGTGTCCGGCCAAAGACAAACGCGCCGTGGGCCGCAAAGCCATCAATATGGCTCCGCAGCCGCCCATCCGCGAACAGGAAATGGTCAACTGGGACTTCTTCCTGAACCTGCCGGAATACCCGCGCAACGACGGGCTGAAATTTACCAACGTTAAAAACGTGCAGTTGCTGCAACCCCTGTTTGAGTTCTCCGGGGCGTGCTCCGGCTGCGGCGAAACTCCCTACCTCAAACTGATGAGCCAGCTTTTTGGCGACCGCACCGTGATTGCCAACGCCACCGGCTGCTCCAGCATTTACGGCGGCAACCTGCCGACCACCCCCTGGTCGCAAAATGGCAGCGGCCGCGGCCCGGCCTGGAGCAACTCGCTGTTTGAAGATAACGCCGAGTTTGGCCTGGGTATGCGCCTGACCATGGAAAAGCAAACCGAATACGCCCGCGAACTGGTGACCCGCCTGGTTGATGTGGTTGGCGATGACCTGGCCGCCAGCCTGCTGGAAACCAACCAGAGCGAAGAAGCCGGCATTGAGCAGCAGCGCCAAAACGTAGAGGTGCTCAAAGCCAAACTCAAAGGGCAAAGCTCTGCCGAAGCCAAAGACCTGCTCAGCCTGGCTGATAAGCTGGTTAAAAAGAGCGTCTGGATTATCGGCGGCGATGGCTGGGCCTACGATATTGGCTACGGCGGGCTGGATCACGTGCTGGCCAGCGGCCGCAACGTGAACGTGCTGGTGCTTGATACAGAAGTCTACTCCAATACCGGCGGGCAGGCCTCTAAAGCCACCCCGCTGGGCGCGGTGGCCAAGTTTGCCGCCGGCGGCAAAACCATCGCCAAAAAAGATTTGGGGATGATTGCCATGAGCTACGGCAACATTTACGTGGCCCAGATAGCTATGGGCGCCAGCGATGCCCAAACCGTTCGGGCCTTCCTTGAAGCCGAAAGCTACGACGGCCCATCGCTGATTATTGCCTACAGCCACTGCATTGCCCACGGCATCAATATGGCCAAAGGGATGGATCAGCAAAAACTGGCCGTCTCTTCAGCGTACTGGCCACTGTACCGCTTTGACCCCCGGCTCAAAGCCGAAGGCAAAAACCCGCTCCAGCTTGATTCAAAAGACCCCAAAACGCCGTTGCGGGAATACATGTACAACGAAAACCGCTACCGCATGCTCACCAAGAGCAACCCGGAAGTAGCGGCTACACTGCTCACCGCGGCAGAAAAAGCCGTAACGGATCACTGGCAAAAATACAAGGATTTGGCTGCGCTGAAAGGAGAAGAATAAATTATGGTAGACCTGACGACAACCTATCTGGGCTTTAAGCTCAAACATCCCATTGTGCCGTCCGCCTCTCCCCTCTCGGAGACAATTGATGGCATCTGCAAAATGGAAGACGCCGGCGCGGCGGCGGTAGTGATGTACTCGCTGTTTGAGGAGCAAATCAACGCCGAAAGCCATCAACTGGACCACTACCTGAGCTACGGCATCGACAGTTTTGCCGAAGCGCTCAACTACTTCCCTGATATGGAAACGTACAAAGTGGGGCCGGATGAATACCTTAACCTGATCAACAAAGCCAAATCCGTAACCGATATGCCAATTATTGGCAGCATCAACGGGGTATCCTCCGGCGGCTGGATTGACTACGCCAAAAAAATCCAGCAGGCCGGCGCCGATGCCCTGGAACTGAACATCTACTACATCCCCACCGACATCGGCCTGTCTGGCGCAGAAGTAGAGCAAATGTACCTTGATGTGGTCCGCGATGTAAAAGGTTCGGTCTCTATCCCGGTGGCGGTTAAAGTTAGCCCCTACTTTAGCTCAACCGCCAATATGGCCGCCAAACTGGCCCAGGCCGGCGCCGACGCCCTGGTAATGTTTAACCGCTTTTACCAGCCAGACTTTGATCTGGAAACGCTGGAAGTTGTGCCCAAGGTATCGCTCAGTTCCCGGCAAACGCCCCACGCCCTGCGGCTGCCGCTGCGTTGGGTGGCCATTTTGCACGGCCAGGTAAATGTTGACTTTGCCATTACCAGCGGGGTTCATACTCACGAGGATGTGCTGAAAAGCGTAATGGCCGGGGCTAACGTGTCGATGATGGCCTCTGAACTGCTGCGCAACGGCGTGGGCCGCATTGGTGAAATTGTGGCCGATATGACCGCGTGGATGGAAGAGCACGAATACGAATCTGTTGAGCAAATGCGCGGCAGCATGAGCCAGCAAAACGTGGCCGAGCCGGCTGCCTTTGAACGCGCCAACTACATGAAAGTCCTTCAATCCTGGCGCTCCGACCCCGCCGCCATCGCCTAGAACTTCAACCTCAACTACCACCCCAAAAAGAGGAGCAGCCGGCGGGGCTGCTCCTCTTTTTATTTAGCCACTCAAACAAGGAAACCTATTGGCCTGTTTAGTAGGTCGGGGCTTGCAGCCCGACAGTCACGCTGCAAGCGTCACCTACTGTGGCTAAAAATTTTTTTGTTTAAGGTAGAACTGTTTGATATGGTCCAGCTTGCCCTAACTTTTGACGCTGGAATGAATTACCAGCTTTAAACGGGTGCCCTCGTGCAGCCGGCTGTCAATATCAAAAAAAGCGTTCAACTGCGCGGCCCGGGCCTGCATATTGGCCAACCCGTGGTGGCCCGGTTTGATCTGCGGGTGCAGATCAAAGCCAACCCCATCATCTTCAATCAACACAGTAATCTCGTTGCCGGTTTTGACCAGCCGATAAGAAATATGGCTGGCTTTGGCGTGGCGGGCCGCGTTAGACAGGGCTTCGTGGCTAATGTGAAAAATGTGCCGGGCCTGCATTTCGGTGAGAGAAGCATCGATATTGGGCGCAATTTCAACGTAAATGGGTAACAGCGTGTTAACCCGCAGTTCTTTGATCAGCCCTTCAAGGCGGGCTTTTAACCCCTGATATTTCAACGCTTCCGGCCTGAGATCAAAAATATAGTTTCTAATATCTTTAATCACGCTGGCCAAACTTTTCAGGCTGATTTCTATTTGTTCCCGGGCCGAATAATTGGTGGGCCGAATATCCATTTTGGCCTGATCCAGCGCCAACCCCACGGCGTAAATGGACTGAATAATGCCGTCGTGCAGGTCACGAGCAAACCGCTCACGTTCCTCCAAAATTGCCAGGCGTTGGGTTTGCTCGTAAAGCTGGGCGTTTTCAATGGCGATAGCCGCATGAACGGCCAGCATTTCAACCAGTTGCTGATCTGCTTCTACAAAATCGCTCCCATCCTGCTTGTCTGTAAGATAAAGCGCGCCAATGAGCCGCCCCTTGGAATAAACCGGGACGCCCAACAAACTGGTCATCTGCGGATGGTTTTCCGGGAAACCGGCAGACCTGGGGTGTTGCGCAATGTTATTAACAATGATCGACTTGCCATGGTGCAGCAAATAGCCCAGCAACCCTCGCCCGGCCGGCAACGGACCGATTTTCTCGTGCTCTTCCGGGGCAATGCCTACCGTGATAAATCGGGATAAACGGCCTTCGCCATCGTGCAGGCCCAGGGCGGCGTATTTTACATTGAGCAGTATCTGCGCGGCGCGGGTTACTTTTTGTAGCACCTGTTCCAAAGAAAGCTCTGCGGAAATTGCCCGCACCGACTCGTTGAGGGCGCGCAGTTCAACAATCCGCCGCTCTCGCTCGTGTTCCATCTGCTTGCGCTCGGTAATATCGCGCAAAACAACGGCAAAAATCATTTTATCGTTGACCACAAGTTTGGAAATAGAGGCCGAAGCCGGAAATTCCTGACCATTCTTGCGCACACCATAAATTTCGCCGCGCACACCCATTAAACGGGCCGGTTCATTAATATGGGCAAAATCACCCACCAGATGCCGGTGGCCAATTTTATATCGCTCTGGAATGAGCATATCCAGCGGGTGGCCAATGGCTTCACTGGTTTGGTAGCCAAAAATCTGTTCGGCGCCTTTGTTAAACAGCACAATAGTTTGCGAGTTGTCTACGGCAATAATAGCTTCGTTGGCAATATCCAATATGCCGGCAAAGCGCACCTGGCTCTCTAACAGGGTTTCTTCCGTGCGTTTTTGTTCTTCAATTTTGCTTTGCAACTGATGATTAACCGCTTCAAGTTGATCGGTGCGTTCTTTAACCAATTTTTCAAGCCGGGTTTTGTAATGCTCAATTTCCTGTTGAGCTGCCACATGATCAGTTATGTCTGTACCGGAACTGAGTGTGGCCACAGGCACCCCCTGGCTGTCTTTGACCAGGGTGTTGTGCCAGGCAATCGTCCGCTGCTGGCCGGACCGGGTGAGCACCGGGTTTTCAAAATATTCTGCCGGTTCAACTTCCTGGCGCATCAACTGGTCAAAAACGCGGGCGGTTTGTTTTCGCATTTCTGCCGGCACAAAGTGATCAAACCAGTTTTTGCCCACAATTTCAGCTTCGGGGTAACCTAAAATTTCGCAGCCTTTGGCGTTAATTAAAGTGACATGCTGGCTGCGGCTAAGCACCACAAAAATTACCCCGGCCACATCCAGAACCAATTGAGCCAAATCCTGTTCGGTTACCGGCTGTGCTTCTATCGCCAATGCAGATTGTTGCAACGCTGTCAGCAACTCGTTATTCGATTTTTGAGTGTTATCCGTCATCAAATCTCAACCCCCTAAACTCACAAAAATAATAATAGCATTGGCGGGGCAATCAAACAATATTTAAAGACAGCCTACAGCCCCGTACTTGCAAGTAACGTATACGCGATGTAAAATTCGGGGGTGATTGATTACGCAAAAAAGCACAACGGGGGTGCGGCTTGGTTCGGATAATGATCGTAGACGACCACGAGGTCGTGCGGTTTGGCCTGAAGAACCTGCTCGATAGACAAGCAGATTGGGAAGTTGTTGCCGAAGCCAGCACCGTTGCTGAGGCCATAACCAACGCTAAGGAATATCAGCCAGATGTTGTGGTAATGGATATTCGTTTGAGCGATGGCAGCGGCATTGATGCCTGTCGCGCAATTGTCAGTAACCATCCTTACATGAAAGTTATTATGCTAACTTCGTTTGCCGAGGATGAGCTGCTGTTTAACGCGATTTCTGCCGGCGCGGTGGGCTACGTTTTAAAGCAGGTTGGCAACGATGATCTGGTTCGGGCGATTGAAACTGTGGCTCGCGGTGAAGCCCTGCTGGACCCCAGCATTACCGGCCAGGTGCTGGCCAAGTTGCGGCAGGCTACCCGCGTTGAGGCCTTTGTGGATTTAACCGACCAGGAATTGAAGGTGCTTTCGCTGATTGCCAAGGGTAATACCAACAAAGAAATTGCCACCAATTTGCACCTGGGCGAGGGTACCGTTCGCAATTACGTGAGCAGCATTTTTGGCAAGCTCGGCCTGTCTAACCGGGCCGAAGCCACCGCCTACGCGGTACGGCACAACCTGGATGACTACGTAAAAAATATTGAATAACAATCCGTCGTAATGACTAAAAAACTGCTTTCCGGCCGGAAAGCAGTTTTTTTTTGACCAAAATAGGACACTTGGCGGTAGATAAGATGACATCTGTCACTATCAGTTTAAACAATTTTTGATTATTCTTATTACAAGAACCCCATTGATTCAACTTTCGCGGCGAGGGTTTCTGCTTTCAAAGGAGCTGCTCCAGGTATGGAATTTAAAGCCCTACGAGTCCCATCACTTACAGAAGATGTGGCGAGCAAGCTTGAGACGCTGCTTGGCAACCTGCCTGGCGTAGAACGCTTTTCTATTACGCTGGATACTCAAGAGCTGCATATTGTCTTTGACGAAGAACAATTAACCTTTCGGACTCTGGTGCAGGAAATGTCTACGGCCGGCTGCTCGTTAAAAAACATCGATGCCGCCATATTGCTTTAGCGTTTTGGCACATCCTTAAACGTCATCTTCAACTCGTACACACCGGCATCAAAATGCTTCTCCACATCGAACCCCATTTTGTTGAAGACGCGCAGCATGCCCCAGTTATCGGCCAAGACATCCGCCGTAAAACCAAGCAAACCGCGTTTTTTGGCCAACGTGGTTAAAAATTTGAGCAGTTCCGTGCCAATCCCTTTGCCCTGCCATTCATCCCGAACGGCAAAGGCCACATCGGCCGTGTGAGATACCTCGTCAATGCTGAACTGGCCGATGGCAATAACTTCTTCAATTTCCTGGTCTGTGTGAACGGCCAAAATAACCATCTCGCTGGTGTAATCGATCACGACCAGTTCTTGCAGCCGGGCATGGGGGATACTCTTTTTCATAGACATAAACCGCCGTTGCAAACTTTCATCGGACAGGGAGTAGAAAAAGTCCTTTAACAACGGTTCATCGCTGATTTTTACCGGTCGCAGCAATATTTCTTGGCCGGATTTTATGGTGCGGTACGTTTCAATATGCTCCGGATATTCGCCGCCTTTGCCGGCAATAAAAGCCTGGTCGCCGTAAATAAAATTGAGTTTTTTGGCTTCTTCAACCAGCCACGGCCGAAATTTGGGGTGCGCAATTGAAATCAGTTCCATCGCCCGTTCCCGGATGTTTTTGCCGTGGAGATACGCAATCCCAAATTCGGTGACAATGTAATGAATGTCACCCCGGTTAAAAGTAATGGCCGCACCCTGCTCCAGCAGCGGCACAATCCGAGAAACCTCGCCATTTTGGGCGGTGGAGGGCAGCGCCAAAATACTTTTGCCGTTTCTGGCCCAAACAGCGCCGCGCATAAAATCGGCCTGGCCGCCAATGCCCCGGAAAAAAGAGCGGCCAATTGACTCCGAGGTAGCCTGGCCGGTGAGGTCTACTTCCAGCGCGCTGTTAATGGCAATCATGTTGTCTTGCCGGGAAATAACCGAAGGGCTGTTGGTAAAATCCACGGTTCTAAATTCAATGGCCGGGTTGTTGTCTAAAAATTCGTAGGTTTCCTTGGTGCCCATGCAAAATGTGGCCACGGTTCGGCCCCGGTTGAGCGTTTTGCGGGAATTGTCGATAACGCCCTTTTTTATCAGCTCGACGATCCCGTCAGACAGCAGCTCGGTGTGGATGCCCAGGTGGTTTTTATTGTCCAGATGCGATAAAATGGCGTTAGGGGTGCTGCCATAACCAACCTGCAAAGTATCGCCATCTTCTACCAGATACGAAACATATTTGCCAATTTGCTGGATAACCACGTCATCAACTTCTACGCGATATTCCAGCAGGGGTTCATCATAGGGGATAATAAAATCGATGTCCTTGACCGGGATAAAGCCATCACCCGGCACGCGGGGCATGTTGGCGTTAACCTGGGCAATGATAAGATCGGCGTTTTCTACGGCCGCTTTGGTCACATCGGCATTAATGCCCAAACTCACGTAGCCGCTTTTATCCGGCAGCGATGTTTGAATCAACGCCACGTCAAAATGCATCAGTCTGCGGTAGAACAGCCCCGGAATCTGCGACAGAAAGATGGGCGTGTAATCGGCAATGCCTTTGTTCACCGCAGCGCGGGTACTATCAGAAACAAAAAAGGAGTTATGCCTGAAATACTCTTTTAACTTTTCGTCAGCGTAAGGCGCTACGCCGAGCGTCCACATGTGGCACACTTCGGCATCGTAAAAGGCGGTGGGGTTGCTTTCCACGTATTCCACCAGCGCCTTAACCAAATGCTGCGGTTGGCCGCAGCCGGTACTGATAAAAATTTTATCGCCGCGGCGAATCCGCTTAAAAATATAACCTTCCGGCATAAATTTGTCGGGATATTGTTCTTTAAGAGCTTTAACTTTTTCGTGCATAGTTATCTCCTTTACGTCCGAACCTTAAAGCAGGGAGCGCCTTATTTCGGCTGGTCATAGTATACACTAAAATTAATGAATGGGCTGTTTATAGCTAAGGGGAAAGCAACGGTAATCCGCGTATGAGCACAACGACGTCTCAGGCCAGAATTATTGTTGTAGAAGACGAAATTACAGTAGCCTTGAGCATCCGGCAATCACTGCAACAATTGGGCTATACCGTTCCAGAACTGGCGGCATCCGGGGCTGAAGCCATCGAGAAAATCCGCCGGCACGCACCAGACCTGGTGTTGATGGATATTGGCCTGCCGGGCAAAATGGATGGGATTGAGGCCGCCCGGCAGATCAACCGCCGCTTTGGAACGCCGGTGGTCTTTATTACCGGTCACACCGACCCCACCATATTCCGGCGGGCAAAAGAAACCACCCCCGCCGGCTATATCCCCAAACCCTTTACCGAACAGGAGCTGCACACTGCCGTAGAACTGGCCCTCACCCGGCCCACCTCCGGCCAAAACCATGTGGCTCCCAAAATTACCGCCAACGGCACAGCGCCAGAAAAACTCGAGCGTTTTCGGGCAATGGTAGAGGATATGCCGGCGCTGGTTTGCCGGTTTCTGGCCGATGGAACCCTGACCTACGTTAACACGGCTTACTGCGCCTATTTCAACAAAAGCAAAATTGACTTGATCGGCTCAAGTTTTTTGCAGTACGCCCCCAAAGCTGATCAGCAACGGGTGCAGCGACAGGTTGAATCGCTAACCCCCGCTGCACCGGTGAGCAGTTTTGAGCATCAGGTTATCACGCCCAGCCACGAAGCCCGCTGGTTACAGTGGACGTGCCGGGCCATTTTTGATGATCCACTCAATGGCCTTGAATATCAAGCCGTTGGCAGCGACATTACCGGGCCCAAACAGGCCGAGGCCAACCTGCTCCTCTCCGACCAGATTCTCCAGCAAATGTCCAGCGCCATTGTCGTCACCGATTTGGGCGGCAAAATTCAGCGCTGGACGGGCAGAGCCAGAGATATTTTTGGCTATTCCGCCCCGGAGGCGGTGGGCCGGCCCATCAGCTTTATCCATTTGCCCCAAAGCAACCTTGACTCAACCGAACGGATTCTGGCCAAAATCAAAGAAACCGGCGAGTTTTTTGGCGAGGTGACGGGCATCACCAAAAGCGGCAAAACCATCCCCATCGAAGCCTCGGCCAAGCCGATTTTTGATAAATTTGGCCGGCCGCTGGTTTTGATCTGCACGCTCAGAGATATAACCTTTCGAAAGAAAAATGAACAGGCTCTGGAGGAAAGTGAAGAGCGTTTTCGGCTGGCTTTTGAAAATGCCAACATCGGTGTGTGGTTGATAGACCTCGATGGCCGGCTGCTGCGGGCCAACAACCGCATGTGCCAGATTTTGGGCTACAGCCGCGACGAGTTGGAACGGCTCAACGTAAACGATGTCACCCATCCCCAGGATGTCGATCTGCCTTTGGAATTTGTCGAAGGCAGCCTGGCCGGCAAAACTGACCACATTACCTTTGAAAAACGCTACCTTCACAAACAGGGACACGTGGTTTGGGCCAACGCCTCCACTTCGCTGGTGAGAGACTCCTTTGGCCAGCCGCTTTATTTTATTTCTCACGTGCAGGATATTACCCGCCAAAAATTAATAGAAACCGAGCGTGAACGTCTGATTGACCAGCTTGAAACCAAAAATACCGAGCTGGAGCGCATGACCTACACCATTTCCCACGATTTAAAAAGCCCGCTCATCACCATTCAGGGGTTTTTAACCCTGCTGGAAAAAGACGCCGCCAACAACGCCGCCGACCGGTTTGAGCAGAATATCAAGTTTATTCGGGCCGCCGCCACAAAAATGAAACAACTGGTTGATGATTTGCTGGAAATTTCGCGGATTGGCCGCCTGCCGTCGTCCCGTGAAACCATCCCCCTCAGTGAAATGATTCGCGAAGCAATTTCGATGGTGGCTGGTTCGATCAATGTCCGCGCGGCCAAAGTTTACGTTAGCCCCGATATGCCCACAATTGTGGGCGACCGCGCCCGGCTGTCGCAGGTATTTCAAAATCTGGTTGATAACGCCGTAAAATTTATGGGCGCCGAACCCAACCCAACCATCAAAATTGGGGGCCGGATTGAGGGCAATTTTGCAGTTTGCTACGTTAAAGATAACGGCATCGGCATTGATCCGCGTTACCACCACCGCATATTCAACCTGTTTGACCGGCTTGACTCCGGCACCGAAGGCTCGGGGGTGGGGCTGGCGCTGGCCAAACGGGTGGTCGAACTCCACGGTGGCCAGATTTGGGTTGAGTCGGCGGGGGCGGGCCAGGGCAGCACGTTTTGGGTAAAATTGCCGCTCACCGCCACCGACCCCGATTTGCCCTGACTTTTGTCGCGGCCAACATGCCCGCCAAAAAGTTGTGAGGCTCCCTTTTTTCTGTTACACTCAAATTCTAACCCAATCCCCAGCTACGAAAGGAATACCTATGCCGCCGATGGTTGCTGACACCATCTACCAGGTGCTTTCGCCAGAAGGCAACGTGGTGGGCAATGTCCCCAACCTGCCCCACCCAACCTTGCTCAGCCTGTACCGGTGGATGGTTTTTGGCCGAATTTTCTCAGACCGAATGGTCGCTCTGCAGCGCCAGGGCCGGATGGGCACCTTTGCCCCGCTCAACGGCCAGGAAGCCGCCTGCGTGGGCATGGCCGCACCCCTCAAGCCAGAAGATTGGCTGATGGGTTCGTATCGCGAGAGCCTGCCTTACATGGTCAAAGGTGTGCCGCTGCTGGTGCAGCTCAAACACTGGGGCGGTTATATTCCCGATTACCCGTTTGAGGCCCGCTGCCTGCCGTTTCAAATTGTGCTGGCCACCCAGGCGCTCCACTGTGTGGGCATTGCGCACGCCATCAAATATAAAAAAGAGCCGCACGTGGCCGTGGTTGGGGTGGGCGATGGCGCCACCTCCGAAGGCGATTTTAACGAGGCGCTCAATTTTGCGGCGGTTTTTCAGGCGCCGGCCATTTTTGTGGTGCAAAACAACGGCTGGGCCATTTCTGTGCCGCGCCGGGCGCAAACTAAAATTGACAACTTTGCCCAACGCGCCGCCGGTTTTGGCGTGCCGGCCCAACTGGTTGACGGCAACGATATTCTGGCCGTGACCAGCGCCATGACCAACGCCCTTGAGCGGGCGCGCGCCGGCGGCGGCCCCTCGCTGATTGAGGCCGTTACTTACCGCATGGCCGCCCACACCACCGCCGACGACCCCACCCGCTACCAGCCGCCGGAAGAAGTAGCCCTGTGGGCCGGCCGCGACCCGCTGCGACGCTACCGCAAATTTTTAATTGACCGGGGCGTTCTCACCGATCTGGCCGATGAACAGCTTCACGATGAAGTGACCGCCGAATTTGACGCCGCCGTCGCCGAGTTTGAGTCGCTGCCGCCGCAGGATGTGGGCCAGCATTTTGACCTGATTCTGGCCCAGCCGACGCCGCAACTGGCCCGCCAGCGCCGTCAACTGCTGCAAGAGCTGGAACCGGAGTAAAGGAGCGCCGCCATGCCTAAATTGACAATGGTCCAGGCGCTCAACAATGCCCTGGCGCTTGAACTGGAACGCGACCCGCGGGTGCTGGTCTTTGGCGAAGACGTGGGCCACAACGGCGGCGTCTTTCGGGTAACGGAGGGGTTGCAGGAAAAATTTGGCCCCGAGCGCGTTTTTGATACCCCGCTGGCCGAATCGGCCATTGTGGGCACGGCGGTGGGCATGGCCATTAACGGCCTGCGTCCCGTCGCCGAAATTCAGTTTTTGCCCTTCGCCCTGGTCAGCTTCAACCAGATGGCCACTCAGGCCGCCAGAATGCGTTATCGCTCCGCTGGAGCCTACACCGTACCACTGGTGGTGCGCACGCCTTTTGGCGGCGGCGTCCGTCCGCCTGAGATGCACTCAGACGGCGTTGAGGCGCTGTTCACTCACATTCCGGGTCTCAAAGTGGCTGTCCCATCGAACCCGTACGACGCCAAAGGACTGCTGCACGCCGCCATTGACGACCCCGACCCGGTGCTGCTGCTGGAACACATGAAGCTGTACCGCTCTATCCGGCAGGAAGTGCCCGCCGAGCGCTACACCGTGCCGCTGGGGCAGGCCGCCGTGGTCCGGCCCGGCAGCGACGTATCTGTGTTTGCCTACGGGGCGATGGTCGGCGTGGCCATCGAGGCTGCCCGGCAGGCGGCGGAAAGCAGCGGCGCGTCGGTGGAGGTGATCGACCTGCGCACCATTGCCCCGCTCGACGAAGCCGCCATCGCCGCTTCGGTCAACAAAACCGGCCGGGCGGTGGTCGTCCACGAAGCGCCGCGTTCCGGCGGGGTCGCCGCCGAAGTCATCGCCATTATCAACGAACTGTGCCTCTACTCGCTGCTGGCCCCGGTGGAGCGTGTTACCGGTCCGGACACCGCCTTTCCGGTACCCCGGCTGGAAGACACCATTTTGCCCAACGCCCGGCGGGTCAAAACCGCCATTCTTAGAACGCTGGCGGCATAAGGATAGATGATAAATGACCAACAGCTACAAATTCACCCTGCCCGATGTGGGCGAAGGCATTGCCGAAGCCGAAATTTTATGCTGGCGGGTTGGCGCGGGCGAGATGGTGGCCCAAAACCAGCCCATGCTGGAAATCCAAACCGACAAAGCCGTGGTTGAAATTCCCGCGCCGGTAGCCGGCCAGATAGGCCAGATTCACGTGCCAGAGGGACAGATGGCCCGCGTCGGCGACCTGTTGGTGACCATTACCCCAACAGCCGCCGAATTACTGCCCGCGGCGGGCGGGCTGGCCGCCGGGCCAGGCCAGCGCATTTTGGCCGCGCCCGCGGTGCGCAAATTGGCCCGCGAAATGGGGGTCGATCTGGCGGATGTGGCCGGCAGCGGCCCCGCCGGGCGGGTGCTGCCCGATGATGTCCGGAGCCTTGTGGCGCAGACCGCGCCGCCAGTGGTCGCCCCGGAAAGCAGCCGCGAAGAGCCGCTGGCCGGCCTGCGCCGCCGCATCGCCGAACGCATGGCCGAGGCCTGGCGCACCATCCCACACGTCACCATTTTTGAAGAGGTAGACGCCAGCGAGCTGGTGGCGCTACGCCGGCAGCTCACGCCCCAGGCCCAAACGCAGGGCGTGGCGCTGTCGTACCTGCCATTCATCATCAAAGCGGTGGTGCAAACGCTCAAAGCCCACCCCTATTTCAACGCCTCGCTGGACATGGCCAGCCAAAAAATCATCACCCACCAGCACATCCACATCGGCCTGGCCACCGCCACCGACGACGGGCTGCTGGTGCCGGTTATTCGCCACGCCGACCGGCTGACCACCCTGCAACTGGCCACCGAAATTACCCGCCTGGCCGAGCAGGCCCGCCAGCGTAGCCTTCCCCCCACCGAACTGAGCGGCAGCACTTTTTCTATCACCAATTTTGGCAGTTTTGGCAGCAGCCAGGGCACGCCCATCATCAACCCGCCGGAAGTAGCCATTTTGGGCTGCGGCCAAATTGCCGACAAACCGGTGGCGGTGGGGCAGCAGGTTGAGGTACGCCCGGTGCTGCCGCTGGCGCTCAGCATCGATCACCGCCTGCTCGATGGCGCTGCCGCGGCTCAATTTCTAAATCAGCTCACCGGGCTGCTGGCTGCACCCAGCCGGCTGTTACTGGAGATGATTTAATGGTTGTGGGTGATATTGCAACAACAACCGAGGTAATGGTGCTGGGGGCCGGGCCGGGCGGTTACGTGGCCGCGCTGCGCGCCGCTCAGTTGGGCAAAGAAGTGATTTTGGTTGATCCCAACCCGCCCGGCGGCGCCTGCCTGCACCGGGGCTGCATCCCGGCCCGGGCGCTGCTCACCGCCGCGCATCACTACTGGCAAATTCCCCATTTGGAACAGATGGGTATTACCGCCGGCCCGGCCCGGCTCAACCTGGAGCAGATGCAACAGTGGAAAAGCCGACTGGTCAAACGACTGGCGGCCGGCATTACCCAACTGCTAGATACCAACAAAGTGGCCTTTGTGCAGGGCAAAGGCTGGTTTTTAAGCGACAACGAACTGCATGTTGAGGCTGAGCACGGCGCCGAGCGCTACATTTTTGAGCACGCCATTATTGCCACCGGCGCAGCGCCCAACGGCTTGTCGGCCTTGAATTTTAACGACCAGACGGTGCTGATGCCGTGGCAGGCGCTGGAACTGACCGAACTCCCGGCCGACATCGGCATTGTTGGGGCCGACATCATCGCCGCCGAGCTGGCCACGCTGTTTGCCAAACTGGGCAGTCACGTGCACCTCTTTTTGCCGGCCGGCCACGCCTGGCTGCCGGAATTTCCCGCCGACGCGAGCCGGCAGGTGCTATCGGCGCTGCGCAAGCTGGGGGTTAAAGTTGACACCGAGGTATCCGACCCGGTGACCGCCAGCGCGGCCTGCAAAATTGTAGCGGTGTCGCTGGGGCACGCGCCCAACACCGCCGGGTTGCGGCTGGAGCAGGCCGGTATTGCTACCGACACGCATGGCTTTGTGGCCGTGAATGACCGGATGCAAACCAGCAATCCGGCGGTGTACGCCGTAGGCGATGTAACTGGCGGCCCGCCGCTGGCTCACGTGGCCATCCGGCAGGCTAAAGTTGCCGCCGAAAGCCTGGCCGGGCTGCCGGCCCAATTTGCCCCGCAGGCCGTGCCCTACGTGGCCTGGACCGAGCCGCAAATCGCCACAGTGGGGCTGAGCGCGGCGCAGGCGCAGGCCGCCGGCTACCGGGTGATCAGCGGCCGTTTTCCGCTGGCGGCCAATGGCCGGGCGCTCACGCTCAACGGCGGCGACGGGCTGGTGCAAACCATCGCCGAGCAGGATTCCGAGGTTTTGCTGGGGGTAACGATCATCGGCCCGCACGCTGAAACGCTCATCGGCGAGGCCGCGCTGGGGATGGAAATGGGGGCCACCCTCACCGACCTGATCGAGACTCTGCATCCGCACCCCGGCCTGGGCGAAGCGCTGCAAGAATCCGCCGAGGCCGCGCTGGGGATGGCGATTCATATAAAAAAATAAGTAACTACTCAGCCCCCCTCACCCCCCAACCCCCTCTCCCCCCGCTTTGCGGGGGGAGAGGGGGAGAAAAAACTTTTGTGGTGTGGTTTTGGGGGGGGGGGGCGGGGCCCACCCAACCACCCAAAAGACAACCCCCCCCCAGAGGGCGCTGGCCCCCCGGGGGCCCCGGGGGGG
>CAYOXS010000037.1:16710-28776 GCA_964407935.1 uncultured Caldilineaceae bacterium | reverse complement strand
GCGGCGTCTTCCATCAGGTTGAAAATGGGCACGCAGCCGTTGCCGGCCAGCCACGACCCCAGATATTGCAGCCCAACATTAATGTTGATGCGCACACCGGCCTCGGTGATGGGCGCTTCCGGGCCAAAGGCCAGCAGATCGGCAGCGGTCACGTTCACGTCGTCGCGCTTGCGGTGAATCTGGTTGGGTTCCGGCATCACCGCGTCAAAGGCATCGCGGGCAATTTGCACCAGGCCGGGGTGGGCCACCCAGGTGCCATCGTGGCCGTCGGTCGCTTCGCGCACTTTGTCGTCGCGCACTTTGCCCAGCGCGATTTCGTTGGCGGCGGGATCGTCTTTAATGGGGATTTGCGCGGCCATGCCGCCCATCGCGTGGGCGTTGCGGCGGTGGCAGGTTTTGATGGCCAGCAGCGAATAGGAGCGCATAAAATGGGTGGTCATGGTTACCCGCGCCCGATCGGCCAGGCAGAAATCTTTATCGTTGCGGAATTTTTTGATGCAGCTGAAAATGTAATCCCAGCGACCGCAATTTAGCCCGGCGGAATGCTCACGGAGTTCGTACAGGATTTCGTCCATTTCAAAGGCGGCCAGAATGGTTTCGATGAGCACGGTGGCTTTGATGGTACCCTGAGGAATGCCCAGCTCGTTTTGGGCCAGCACAAACACGTCGTTCCACAGGCGGGCTTCTAGGTGGCTTTCAAGTTTGGGCAGGTAGAAATAGGGGCCGGTGCCGTGCGCCAGCGCCGGGCGGACGTTGTGGAAAAAGTACAGCCCAAAATCAAACAGGCTGCCCGACATGGGCCGGCCATCGACCAAAACGTGCTTTTCATCGAGATGCCAGCCGCGCGGGCGCACAAACAACACCGCCGTTTCCGGGTTGAGCCGATACCGCTTGCCCACCGGCGTAACCAGCTCGATGGTGCGGTTGACGGCGTCGTGCAGGTTGAGCTGGCCGTCGATAGAGTTGAACCAGGTGGGCGTGTTGGCGTCTTCAAAATCGGCCATAAAAACTTTTGCGCCACAGTTGAGCGCGTTGATGATCATTTTGCGGTCAACCGGGCCGGTAATTTCAACGCGGCGGTCCTGCAAATCGGCGGGAATAGGGGCGATGGTCCACTCGCTGCTGCGGATGGCCGCGGTTTCCGGCAGAAAATCAGGTTTTTCGCCGGCGTCCAGTCGGGCCTGCCGTTCTGCCCGTTTTTGCAGCAACGCAGCCCGGGTTTCGCGAAAGGTGCGTTCCAGTTTGGCGATAAAAGCCATTGCTTCCGGGGTGAGGATTTGGGCAAACTCCGGGGTAACCGGCCCCAAAATTTCTACGCCGGCGGGCAGGTTTATTGAAACAGTACCAGTTGTTGCGACACTCATTGTCCTTCCTTTCTAAAAAAAGTGATTTGGTTAACCAATCAACTGAAACTTCACAATTAGCGAATTTTCGCTAAGTATACCCATTTTTCTAAATGATGTCATCCCCCGTTCGGGGGAAATTGCGCTGGATTTTCTGCCATTTACAAATGTTGTGGTAAAATGTGACTTCAATTCAAGCCAACGAGGTCACCCAGATGATGAACATTGAAGCAACGCTCACCCCGGACCAATTTGTGCGCCTGTCGATGCTGCACCACTTTCAGCGCAAGCAGTTTTACTTTTTTGCCTTAACCGCGGCCGTTGTCACCGCCTACGCTATTTTTAGCGGTGCTTACATTATGCTTGCCGTAGTCTGGCTGCCGTTTGTGCTGTACGTGGTGGTTGGCATTTACGGCGCGTACAGAGAAAGCCGCGATGCGAACAACCCGGTTTTTAAACCCACCACCTACAATTTTTCCAGTACCGGCGTTGCTATTTCAAGCACGGCTCACAACAGCCAGTTGGGGTGGGAGCAATTTTCTGGCTGGAGCATGATGGCGCAAATGTACGTGCTCAAACTGAAAAGCGGCCAGATTTTGGCCATCCCGCAGGCCGCCGTAACCTCAACCCAAGCGCCAAAATTGCGAGCTTTGCTCAACGCCCATCTCAAAAACAAATAACCCCTACCGGAGAGCGTGAATGAATACAGATTTAGTCAACATTATTTTTGGGATGAAAGTGCGGCAGGCCCGGCTGGAGGCCAACCTGACCCTGTCTGAATTTGCCCAGCGCTGCGAACTTTCACCCAGTTACATCACTGAAATTGAGAAAGGCCGCAAATACCCCAAAACCGATAAAATCCTCAAAATGGCCGAAGTGCTGGGCAAAAGTTACGACGAGCTGGTGTCGATCAAACTGGCGCCCTCGCTCAAGCATTTGGAAAACATGCTGTCATCACCGCTGCTGCAGCAATTTCCATTTGAAGCCTTTGAGCTGGAAGCCGGCTCGCTGGTGAACCTGTTTACCCGCGCTCCGGCCAAAGCCAGCGCCCTGCTCCACACCATTTTAGAAATTGGCCGCCAGTACGATATGAAACAGGAGCATTTTTTGCGGGCGGCGCTGCGCAGTTACCAGGAAATCCACGAGAATTATTTTCAGGAGCTGGAAGACGCCGCGGTTGAATTTTTCCGCCGGTACCAACTCAACGCCGACATGCTCCCGGACGGCAGCCGTCTGCAAGAGATCATCCGCCAGGATTTTGGCTACCAGATTGACGCCACCCGGCTGGCCCCCAACCAGGCGCTGGCCCACTACCGCTCGGTGTTTATTGGCGGGCGCACGCCCAAACTGCTGCTCAACTCTGATCTGCACGATAACCAGATCAAATTCATTTTGGCCCGCGAGCTGGGCTATCAATTTTTACAGTTAAAAGAACGGGCCAGCACCTCCGCCCCCGATCAGGTTGACTCGTTTGAGCAGGTGCTCAACGATTTCAAAGCGTCGTACTTTGCCGGCGCGCTGCTGATTCCACGGGCGCTCATTCTGGCCGATTTGCAGGAAATCTTCCACCTGAACACCTGGAGTCCCTACCGGCTGTTAAACCTGTTGCAAAAATATGATGTAACGCCGGAAATGCTGCTGTACCGTTTTAGCGAGCTGATCCCCCAGTTTTTTGGTATTCGGATGCATTTTCACCGCTTTCACCGGACCACTACCGGCTACGTAATGGTGAAGCAGCTCAACATGAACCGGCTGATGCTGCCGAGCGGCATCGCCCTGCACGAACATCACTGCCGGCGCTGGCTGGCCATCCGGCTGCTGCGCGAGATAGAAGAAGCCGGCCCCGATAATTTTAGCGAAACGCCGCTGGTAGACGCCCAGATTTCTGAATTTTTTGGCACAAAAGACCGGTTTTTGTCGTTTGGGTTTGCCCGGCCGCTGTCGCTGGCGCCAAATGTGGGCAGCAGTGTGGTGGTGGGGTTTCAGATTACGCCCGATTTGGGGCAGACCATCCGCTTTATTGATGACCCGTCGATTCCGGCGGTGATCATTAATGAAACCTGCGAGCGCTGCCCGCTGACCGCCGAGCAGTGCAAAGTTCGCGGCGCGGAGCCGGTGAGCATCAACACCGAGCGCCGCATGGCCGAGCGCAAAAACGCGCTGGCCCAATTAATGGCGGAGTTGAAAGAGTAGCTACTCCGGCAGTTCCAGCAGCCCCACCCGCACCGCGGCCAGCACGGCCTGGGCGCGGTTGGGCTGATCGAGCTTGCTTAAAATGCGTTTGGCATGGCTGCGAATAGTCTCTTCGCTCACATAAAGTTGTTCGGCGATTTCGCGGTAGGTGTGAGGCGTGGCCATCAGGCGCAGCACCTCTTCTTCGCGGGGGGTAAGCCGGGCCGGCGGCACCGGCTGTTCTTTTTCCCGGGCCGACATGCGCGTCAGCACCCGCCGGGCCAGCGAGGGGTGCAGGTAAGCTTCGCCCTGGGCCACCGTGCGAATGGCCTGGGCCAGTTCGTCCGGCTCAATATCTTTGATAACGTAGCCATCAACGCCGGTTGCCAGCAAATCCAGCAGCCGGTCATCCAGCTCGACTCCGCTTAAAACCAGCACTTTAACGGCCGGCATTCTGGCTTTCAATGCTTTGGCCGTTTCTGCGCCGTCCATCTCCGGCATGGCAAAATCCAGCAAAATCAGATCGGGCAGGAGCTGCCGGGCCATATCGAGCGCGATTTTGCCGTTTTCGGCCTCGCCGACAATCTCAAAATCCGGCTCCAGCCGCAGCACCATAATCAACCCCCGGCGTACCACCGCGTGATCATCAACAATCAAAATTCTAATCGGTTGAGTGGCCATATCCGTTTCCCCCGTTGATGGGCACTCTGACCATCACCTGAGTGCCGTGGCCCTGCTGGCTCAAAATATCGCACGTGCCGCCGAGCGCCTCAATCCGCTCTTTCATCCCCTTCAGGCCAAAATGTTCGCGGTCGCGCTCGCGGGCCAGCGCCGGCTTTGGATCAAACCCCCGGCCTTTGTCGCGAACGCTCAAAAATACCTCGTGCGGCTCAACGTACAGGTACACCCGCGCCGAGTCGGTTTCGGCGTATTTGGCCGCGTTGGCCAGGCTTTCCTGGCACACGCGGTACAGGTTGCGGCGCAGCGCCGGCGACAGGCCGTCAAAATCGCCTTCAATATTGTATTCCACGTGAAAAACCTGCGCGGGGCAGCACTGCTTCACGTACTTGTCCAAATCCAGTTTGAACTGCTCCTGATTGAGCGACGTGGGCCACAAATCCAGCACCGACTGCCGCACCTGCTGCCGCACTTTGTCGGCCACGTTGCGCAGTTCAGCCAGCTCCTGTTTAACCACGTCAACGTGGCCCGGCAACATTTTAATGCAGCCATCCAGCGAAAACACAATCCCAAACAGCGACTGCGCCACCGTATCGTGAATGTCGCGGGCAATGCGGTTGCGCTCCTGCTCCACCGCCAGCCGGCGGGTGCGGTCGATGGTGCCCAGCGCCACCGCGGCCTGGCTCACCAGCGAGGTCAGCACCGGCCAGTTTTCGTCGCTGGCGTCTACCTTGCCGGCCTGATCAACCGCCACCAGCAGCACCCCCACCGTCTGTTCCTGCCAGGTCATGGGCAAAATCAGCCAGTTGGCCGGCCCCAGCCAGTGGTTGATGGCCTTGTTGTGCAGCACCAGCGATTCATCGGTGTTGACCCATGTAACCTGCTGATTGAGGGCGGCGCCCACCAGCGGGCCGGATTCGCCGTGAAAGAGCAGCGGCGGCGGCGCAGCGCCAAATGCCGGCTGCGACTGCCAGTTTTCCAACCGCTGCAACTGTGGGTTAACCAGCGCCACCACCGCCCGCGGAAACTCAAATTCTTTGGTTACAGCTTTGATCAGCCGCTGCTGCACCGACTGGCTGTCGGGCGCGTGCAAAAACAGGGTCAACTCGTGGATGACTTCAAGCTGGCGGTAGGTGGTGGCCAGCTCCTGATTCTGGCGGGTCAAATCGCGGTGAGCGGCAAAAAGCGACTGGTGCGCCTGCCGCAACTGGTTGAGGATTGACGACAGCGTACCAAACAGCATCACCACCAGCCAGGCCTGCACCAACTGGGTAAACAACTGTCCCAGATCGATGACGATGGACGGGTAAAACAGCCGGGCGATCAGGAGCGTGAGCGGGTACAGCACCGAAAACGAAGCTGTGGCCAGTAGCGCCCCCCGGCTGGAGAAAAACAGCGCCCCGGCCAGCAGCGGGCTGAGGGCATACAACGTGTACGGGCTGCGCGACGCGCCGCTAAACGTGAGCAGGATGGCCGTAATCAACAGATCGACCGCCAAAAATGGCGCCGATTCAAACAACCGCAGGTTAAAGGGAACGTGCAGAATGGTAATAACCAGCGTGATCCCCAATGAAATAGCCAGCAGCAGCGACAGCGAAATGCCGGGCACAAACACATCGGTGGTGACCAAAAACAACCACATTGCCAGTAACAGGCTGGCCCACCGATATATCAGTAAAAAAACATACAGGGAACGCTGGGGGGTAAAAAAGTTTAAATTGGCCAACAAGGGTGAGTAAGCAATCATTGCATCCCAAAATCGCAAAACAGAGCCGTGGTTTTGCTGCTTCAATCATAGTCTAAACCGCTATTTCTGTAAAATTTTTGTAATACCGCCCCCGTATCCCCCCTGCGGGGGATAAAAATTTCACCCCGGCGGGTACATAGGTTTTGCCTATAAGGGTGACGACTTTTGCCCGGCAATCTGGTACGATACGATTGTATTTAATATTTCCGTTGGGCCGGGTAAACAGCCTCAAAGATGAGCCATCACATCGATTTAACCCAAAAACCAATTCAACCCCTGTCAAACCACCAGTTTGACGCTTGATCAAATGGCGATTGCCGGTTTATCTGTTTTCTCTCTCTCCAGATAAACCGCCATCGCCACTTTTTTTGCCGCCAAAATTATTGTAAAAAATTTAGTAAGGGAGCCGAATTTATGAGCCAAAAAGAAGCCGCAGGTGTCAGCGAAGCCGCAATTGCCGTTCACTGGCAAGAGGAAGCTTACTTCCATCCTTCCACCGAATTTATTGCCCAGGCCAACATGACCGACAAAAGCATTTACGACCGCTTTGGCCTGGATAACTTTCCCGAATGCTGGAAAGAGTACGCCGATCTGCTGGACTGGGACCAGTACTGGCACACCACGCTGGATACCAGCACCGCGCCGGAATACAAATGGTTTGTCGGCGGCAAATTAAACGCCAGCTACAACTGCGTTGACCGGCATCTGGGCCAGCACAAAAACAAGGCCGCCCTGATTTACGTGCCAGAGCCGGAAGACGAGCCGCATCTGGTTATTACTTACCAGGAACTGTACGTGCGGGTCAACGAAATGGCCGCCCTGCTGCGAGATTTTGCCGGCGTAAAAACCGGCGACCGCGTCACCATCCACATGCCAATGGTGCCGGAACTGCCGGTAACCATGCTGGCCTGCGCCCGGTTGGGGGCCATTCACTCGGTGGTGTTTGGCGGCTTCAGCGGCAAAGCCTGCGGCGAGCGTATCGCCGATTCCGGCAGCAAAGTGCTGGTTACAATGGATGCCTACTACCGCAGCGGCCGCCTGCTGGAGCACAAATCCAAGGCCGATGAGGCGGTAAAAGTTGCCGCCAACGAAGGCGTAACCGCCGAAAAAGTGCTGGTCTGGCAGCGCTACCCCGGCAAATACTCGTCTGATACGCCGCTGGTTGAAGGCCGCGATTTTATTGTGAACGATGTCATCAAACAGTACCACGGCCAGCGCGTGCAGCCGGTTGCCGTACCCGCCGAAGCCCCGCTCTTTTTAATGTACACCAGCGGCACCACCGGCCGGCCCAAAGGCGTGCAGCACGGCACCGGCGGCTACCTGGCCTACACCACCGCTACCTCAAAATTTGTGCAGGATATCCACCCCAACGATGTCTATTGGTGCATGGCCGACATCGGCTGGATTACCGGCCACTCGTACATTGTGTACGGGCCGCTGTCGCTGGCCGCCAGCAGCGTTATTTTTGAAGGCGTGCCCACCTACCCCGACGCCGGCCGCCCGTGGCGCATTGCCGAGCAGCTCGATGTGAACATTTTCCACACCGCGCCCACCACCGTGCGCATGCTGCGCAAAGCCGGCCCAGACGAACCGGCCAAGTACAACTATCACTTTAAACACATGACCACCGTCGGCGAGCCGATTGAGCCGGAAGTGTGGAAATGGTATTACCACGTTGTTGGCAAAGGCGAAGCGGCCATTGTCGATACCTACTGGCAAACCGAAACCGGCGGCTTTGTTTTTACCACCATGCCCGCCCTGCAAGGGATGAAACCCGGCAGCGCCGGCCCGGCGATGGTCGGCATTCACCCGGTGATTTACGATGAAGACGGCAACGAGATTGCCGCCGGATCCGGCATTGCCGGCAACCTGTGCATTCGCAACCCGTGGCCGGGCATGCTCCAAACCATTTGGGGCGACAGCCAGCGCTTTGTTTCAACCTACTTTGCCAAGTACAACAGAAACCCCAACAGCACCGACTGGCGCGACTGGCCCTACTTCCCCGGCGACGCCGCCGTGCAGGCCGCCGATGGCTACTTCCGCATTTTGGGCCGGGTGGATGACGTGATCAACGTGGCCGGCCACCGCCTCGGCACCAAAGAGATCGAGTCGGCCTGCCTGCTGGTGAAAGAAGTAGCCGAAGCGGCCGTGGTGCCGGTTAACGACGAAGTGAAGGGCAAAGTGCCGGATATTTACGTGTCGCTCAAACCGGGCTACGACGCCAGCGACGGCATCAAAAAAGCGGTGATGCAAGCCATTGACGACAACATTGGCAAAATTGCCCGCCCGGCGCACGTGTACATTGTGTCAGATATGCCCAAAACCCGCTCCGGCAAAATTATGCGGCGGGTGCTGTCGGCCATTTCCAACGGCACCGACGTGGGCGATGTGACCACGCTGGCCAACCCGCAGGTGGTTGACGAAGTTCGCGGGCTGGTGCAAGGCTAATCGATTAAATCCCGGCAGCGTTCGCGCGAGCGCCGCCACCCCATCCATTTATTTTGAGGGCCGCCTATGGGTTAACACATTGTTGCAGTACGGGTGAGTCAGATTTATTCCAAACAGGCAATTCAACATAGTCAAAACTCCAAAAAAAGGGGAGGGAAGAAACAGTGAGTGACCAGGATCAGACTTTAAAACCAGAACAGGCCCAGGCCTACTGGAAAGCGAATATCCGGCTAATTACCATTCTGCTGGTTATTTGGGCGCTGGTATCTTACGGGGCGGGTATTTTGTTTGCGCCGGCGCTGAACAACCTGTATTTCGGTAGCCTGCCGATGGGCTTTTGGTTTGCCCAGCAGGGTTCAATGTACATATTCATCATTTTGATTTTTGTGTATGCCTATTTGATGGATAAAACCGATAAACAATTTGGTGTAGAGGAATAGAGGCAACCCATGAGCGTTGAAGTTTGGACCTATATTATTGTTGGCCTAACCTTTGCGGCTTACATCTGGATTGGGTATCAAAACCGGGTCCGGGATACCAAAGGTTTTTACGTAGCCGGCCAGGGCGTGCCCGCCATTGCCAACGGCGCGGCCACCGCCGCGGACTGGATGTCGGCGGCGTCCTTTATTTCGATGGCCGGGCTGATTTCGGTGCTGGGGTATGATGGCACCATCTACCTGATGGGTTGGACCGGCGGTTATGTACTGCTCACCCTGCTGCTGGCTCCCTACCTGCGCAAGTTTGGCAAGTACACCGTCCCGGACTTTGTGGGCGACCGCTACTATTCGCAAACAGCCCGCACCGTGGCCGCTATCGCCGCCATCTTTGTCTCGTTCACCTACGTTGCCGGCCAAATGCGTGGCGTTGGTATTGTGTTTAGCCGTTTTCTGGGGTTATCCATTACCGGGGGGGTAATTGTGGGGATGGTCATTGTGGCCTTCTTCGCGGTGCTGGGCGGGATGAAGGGGATTACCTGGACGCAGGTTGCTCAGTACGCTGTGCTGATTGTTGCTTACCTGGTGCCGGCTATCGCCCTGTCGGCGGTGCTCACCGGCAATCCCATCCCCCAGCTAGCCTTCACCTTTAGCGATGTGGTGCCCAAGCTGCATGCCCTGCAAACCGATCTGGGCCTTGGCTCTTACCTGTACTCCAACCGGGCTACAATTGACGTATTTGCCATTACCCTGGCGCTGATGGCCGGCACAGCCGGGCTACCGCACGTGATTGTGCGCTTTTACACCGTGCCCAACGTGCGCGCCGCGCGTTTCTCCGGTGGCTGGGCGCTGCTGTTCATTGGCCTGCTGTACACCACCGCCCCGTCGCTGGCCGTGTTTGCCAAGTACAACCTAATCAGTACCTTTGAAAACCAGCCGCTGGCAGAAGTTCGCAATTTAAGCTGGGTGCAATCGTGGGAAAAAACCGGGCTGCTGGGCTTTGACGACAAAAACGGCGACGGCATTCTGACTATGACCAAGGGCGACGCCAACGAAGTAAAAATTGACAACGACATTATTGTGCTGTCCACACCCGAAGTAGCCGGTCTGGCCGGCCCGGTGATCGCGCTGGTTGCGGCCGGCGGCCTGGCGGCGGCGCTGTCTACGGCATCCGGCTTGCTGCTGGTCATCTCCAGCTCGCTCTCGCACGATATTTACTTCCGGGTGCTCAAACCCGGCGCGCCAGAAAGCGAACGCCTGCTTGTTGGCCGTTCGGTGATTTTGGGCGCTATTTTGATTGCCGGTTACTTTGGGATCAATCCCCCCGGCTTTGTGGCGGAGGTGGTGGCTTTTGCCTTTGGTCTTGCCTGCGCCAGCTTCTTCCCCATTATCATCCTGGGCATTTTTGACAAGCGCACCAACAGCCAGGGCGCTATCGCCGGGATGATTGTGGGCTTAACCTTCACCGCGGTGATGATTTTGATGATGCGCTCGGTGCAACTGCTGGGCACCGCCGAACCTATTCTGCCTTCCTTTATAGGCATTACCGGCCAGGGCATTGGCACAGTGGGGATGATCCTCAACTTTGTGATCACCTTTGCCGTATCACGCATGACCGAAGCGCCGCCGCAGGAAATTCAGGATATGGTTGAAGGGGTTCGCATCCCCAGAGGCGCCGGCGCCGCCATTGTTAAATAAGCCGGGATTGAGACGCTAAATACAAAAAAGGGGTGCATATGCACCCCTTTCACCTTTAGAAGCTGGCCAAAATTTTGGGCAGGCAGGGGAGAGTGGAGGCGCGCCTTCACCTTTAATTGACATTCAATGAATAATAAATACCATTACAGTCAAACTTTTGTAACCTAATTATTCTGCTTCAAAGAGGACGCATTATGACGATAGTACTGATTGGCCCATCCGGGGCAGGAAAAGGCACCCAAGCCGACAGGATTACCTCGCAGTTTGACTGGCTGCACATTTCTACCGGAGATTTGTTTAGAGAGTGCCTTGAAAAAAGAACGGCGCTGGGCTTGCTGGGCCAGCGCTACATGAGCCGCGGTGAACTGGTGCCGGACGAAGTTGTAGACGCCATGATCGAGGAATGGCTGCTGCAAATTCGCCCGGAAAAAGACATTCTGTTTGACGGCTTCCCCCGCACCCGGCATCAGGCCGAATTTCTGGATACCCTTCTCCAAAAATCAGACCGGCAGCTCAAGGCCGCCATTTACCTGAAAGTCTCCGATGCTGAAATTCTCAAGCGTGTCCCCGGCCGCCTCATTTGCCGTACCTGCCAAACCCCGTATCACACCAAATACAAACCCCCCGCCCGCGCCGACGTGTGCGACATTTGCCGCGGGCCGCTGTACCACCGTGAAGACGACACCTCGGAAGTGATTCGCACCCGGTTAAAAGTTTCGCACCGGGTTACCGGCCCGCTGGTTGAATTTTACCAGCGCACCAACCGGCTCATTATTGTTGATGGCGAAGGCTCCATCAACCAGGTTTCAGACAAAATTATGCAGGCCCTCGACGCCATCGAACGGCGCTCGGCGCTGGCGGCCACCCGCGAAGAAACCGAAAAAATCCAGGCCCTCAAAAGCGAAGTCCCCGCGCTGGCTCCCAACCAGGTGCAGCCGCGGTTAAATATTGTGCTGCTCGGCGGCCCCGGCTCCGGCAAAGGCACCCAGGCCGAAAAGCTCAGAACCGATCTCACCCTGCCGCATATTGCCACCGGCGATCTTTTCCGCGAAAACCTGAAAAATCAAACCGATCTGGGCAAGCTGGCCAAATCGTACATGGACCGCGGCGAGCTGGTGCCCGACGACGTGACCGAATCAATGGTCCGCGAGCGGCTGTCGCGGCCAGATACCACCCGCGGCTTCATTATGGATGGCTTTCCCAGAACCGTAGGCCAGGCCGAAGCGCTGACCGAAATGATGACCGACATGCAGCGTCGCATCGACGTGGTGCTGCACATCAAAGTATCTGACGAAGAAATTGTCAACCGGCTTTCGGGCCGGTTAATTTGTCGCAACTGCCAAACCCCGTACCACAAAATGTTCAAGCCGCCCAAAGTAGACGGCGTTTGCGACCTGTGCGGCGGAGAACTGTACCAGCGTGACGACGATAACCCGGAAACTATCCGCGCCCGCCTCAAAACCTACCACGCTCAAACCGCCCCATTAATTGATTATTATCGCCAGGCCGGCCTGCTTATAGAAATTGCCGGCGAAGGCGATGTGTC
>CAYOXS010000037.1:15543-16610 GCA_964407935.1 uncultured Caldilineaceae bacterium | reverse complement strand
GCGCCGGCCCCACCATCACCAAACAGCGCATCACAACCCAACCCTGTCATTGAGGACTAAATGAACACCGAGTCGATCGAGTTTATTAAAACTCAGCCTCCGTTTGATGGTTTATCGCCGGCCGAACAGGCCGAAATAGCCCAGACGGCTGAAACAATCGCGTATGCGGCGGGCGAGCAAATTTTGGAGCAGGGCGGCAATCCCAGCCATCACCTGCACGTTATCGGCCGGGGCACGGTTCGGCTGGTGAGAGACGGACAGGTGGTGCAGGTGCTGGAAGACGGCGAGTGCTTTGGCTACCCCTCAATGATCAACCAAAGCCCGCCCAACTTTGATGTGGTGGCAGAGGAAGAAAGTGTCATTTTCCGTATCCCGGACAGGGTTTTTTACAAGCTCACTCATAACCAGCAATTTGCCCAGTTTTTTCTCAAAAATCTGGGCGCGCGGCTGCGCTACGCCACTCAACCTGAAAACGCGTCCATTGGCGGCGAATTGGCCACCCCAATCAAAAACCTGGTTGTGCGGCCGCCGGTTACGGTTAGTCCGGCCGCCAGCGTGGCCGACGCGGCCAAATCCATGCGCCGGGCCTGGGTAGATGCCGCCCTGGTGCTCACCGATCCGCCCGGCATTATCACCGACCACGATTTTCAGGTGAAGGTGCTGGCCGAAGAATTGGGGCCGGACACGCCCGTGCAGCAGGTAATGAGCCGCCCGCTCAAAACGCTGCCCGCCGAAACTCCGGTCCACGGGGCGCTACTGTTTATGCTTGAAGAAAACATTCACCACCTGCCGGTAACCCAGGAAGGCGAAGTGACCGGCATTGTCACCGCCTCTGATTTGCTGCGCCACCAGGCCAAAAGCCCCCTGTACCTGATGCGCCAGCTTGAAAACCTGGACTCGCCGGACGTACTGGTGCGTTACGCCGTAGAAATTGCCGGGATGGTTGAAAATCTGGTGAACGGCGGGCTGGATGTAACCCAGATTGGCCGGGTTATTGCCAGCATCAACGATGTGCTGGTGCGGCGGCTGCTGCGGCTGGCCGAAGAAAAACTGGGGCCGCCGCCCAC
>CAYOXS010000037.1:3439-15443 GCA_964407935.1 uncultured Caldilineaceae bacterium | reverse complement strand
CACGGCGAACTTTCCGTAGAGCCGCTGGAACAGGTGATTGTTGAATCCGGCAGCAACGGCGTGTTTTTGGGCCAACTGGCCCGGGCCACCATCGAATTCAGGCCGCCGTTGGGTTTCTTCCGGCGCATCCGGGTTGACGACGGCCAGGTAGACCTCAAAAAAGGCGGCATTGCGCCCATTGTCGGGCTGGCCCGGCTCTACGCGCTGGAGGGCAAAATTCGGGCGCACACCACCGTGGAACGGCTGGAAGGCGCGGTAGAAGCCGGCACGATCAGCCGGGAGGGCGCAGAAACGCTCATTGAAACGTACCGCTTTTTAATGCAGATCAGGCTGCGGGAGCAACTGGCCGCCATCCGGGCCGGCGACAAGCCCGGCAACCGCATCCGGCTCACCGCGCTGTCGGCGCTGGAAAACAAGCACCTCAAAGACGCTTTTCTGGCCATCAGAGAAATGCAGGAGGCCGCCTCGCAGCGGTTCCGCACCGAGCTTTTAGGGTAAGGCAGTTTGGACAAATATCGATCATCCGCCGGGCAAAAAGTAGCCGTTGTGTTTTTACTGGGCTGTGTGCTGTTTAACTACCCGGTGCTGTCAATTTTCAGCATCGATGGCCTGATTTTTGGCATCCCGGTTTTGTATGGCTATATTTTTTTTACCTGGACTGTGGTGATTGGGTTACTGGCCTTAATTCTGGAGCAGCGAAAATAACAGGGGGCGCTGGTGTTACAGGGATGGTTTATTTTGCTGCTGTCGCTGGCCTATATTGGGCTGTTGTTTGCCATTGCCTACTACGGCGACAAACGGGCCGACGCCGGCCACAGCATTATTGGCAACCCCTACATTTACGCTCTGTCGCTGGGCGTGTATTGCACGGCCTGGACGTTTTACGGCAGCGTGGGGCGCGCCGCCAGCGCTGGCATCGGTTTTTTGCCCATTTATTTGGGGCCAACCCTGATGGCCGCGCTGTGGTGGTTTGTTCTGCGTAAAATCATCCGCATCAGCAAAGTCAACCGCATCACCTCCATCGCCGATTTCATCGGCTCCCGCTACGGCAAAAGCACAACGCTGGGGGGATTGGTAACTGTGGTGGCCGTTGTTGGCGTTATCCCGTATATTTCGCTCCAGCTCAAGGGCATTTCCACCAGTTATCTGGTGCTCACCGGCTGGAACCAGGGGCCGCCCGGCCAGGCCGTCGCTGCGTCTCTGGGCAACGATACGGCCTTTTACGCCGCCCTGCTGCTGGCCGTGTTTGCCATTTTGTTTGGCACGCGTCATCTGGATGCCACCGAACACCATCAGGGGGTCGTCGCCGCCATCGCCTTTGAGTCGGTGGTTAAGCTGCTGGCCTTTTTGGCGGTTGGTTGGTTTGTAACCTACGGCGTGTACAACGGTTTTGGCGATGTTTTTGCCCACGCCGCCGCCCGGCCCCAACTGCGGACGCTCTTTACCATGCAAGGCAGCATTGTTGACTGGGCCTGGTTTACTTATCTGTCGATGATGGCCGTAACCCTGCTGCCGCGCCAGTTTCAGATGGCCGTGGTAGAAAATGTCGATGAGAGTCACCTTAACAAGGCCATCTGGCTGTTTCCGTTGTACCTGCTGGCCATTAATATTTTTGTGCTGCCCATTGCTTTTGGCGGATTGCTCCACTTTCCCAACGGCAATATGGACCCCGACGCCTTTGTGCTAACCCTGCCCCTGGCCGAAAACCAGGCGGCGTTGGCCCTGTTTGTGTTTATTGGCGGCCTGTCGGCGGCCACCAGTATGGTGGTAGTAGCTACCATCGCCCTGACCACAATGGTATCTAACGATCTGGTCATGCCGGTGCTGCTGCGCTGGCAGGCGCTGGGCCTGGCTGAACGCAGCGACCTGACCGGCCTGCTCAAAGCCATCCGGCGCAGCGCCATTGTGGTGATCCTGTTGCTCAGCTACCTCTACTTCCGGCTCACCGGCGAGTCGCAAACGCTGGTCTCGATTGGGCTGGTCTCGTTTGCGGCGGTGGCCCAATTTGCCCCGGCCATTTTTGGCGGCATCTACTGGAAAGGCGGTACCCGCACCGGGGCGCTGGTGGGGCTGCTCGGCGGGTTTTTGGTGTGGGGTTACACCCTGCCGCTGCCGGCGCTGGTTGAATCCGGCTTTTTGCCGCAAAGTTTTATCAACAACGGGCCGTTTGGGCTGGCGGTTTTGCGGCCTTACGCTCTGTTTGGACTTGACGGACTGGACCCGGTTGTGCATGCTATGTTATGGAGTACGCTGGTTAATGTGGGCGGCTATGTGGTTGTGTCGCTCCTGAGCCGGCAAAGTGTCCTCGAACACAGCCAGGCCAACCTTTTTGTCGATGTCTTTAAGCATACCGGCGCCGCCGAACGGACCCGCTTTTGGCGGGGCAGCGCCAGCGCCGAAGCCTTGCGCTCGCTGCTGGCCCGCTTTTTAGGCGTGGCCCGCACCGAAGAGGTGTTTAGCGCCTACGCCCGGCAGCACCGGCTTAACTGGGCCAACCAAACCAGCGCCGACGCCGAAATGGTTGATTTTGCCGAGCGGCAGTTGGCCGGCGCTATTGGCGCCGCCTCGGCGCGGGCCATGGTCGCCTCCGTGGTTAAAGAAGAGCCGCTCACCACCGACGAGGTGATGAGCATTCTGGACGAAACCAGCCAGGTGATTGCCTACAGCCATCAACTTGAGCAAAAATCACGGGAACTGGAGGCCGCCTCCGCCGAACTCCGCGCCGCCAACGAGCAGCTCAAAGAACTGGACCGGCTCAAAGACGATTTTATGTCTACCGTCACCCACGAACTCCGCACGCCGCTGACTTCGATCCGAGCTTTTTCTGAAATTTTGTTTGACAACCCGGACCTGGAAATGCAGCAACGTAACCGGTTTGTCAACATCATCCTCAAAGAAAGCGAGCGACTGACCCGCCTCATCAACAACGTGCTCGATCTGTCAAAAATCGAGTCCGGTAAAATGGAATGGACGCTGGCAGAGATTGACCTGAAAGAGGTGGTTGAAGATGCGCTCACCGCCACCGGCCAGCTCTTTGAAGAGAAAAAGATTGCGCTTGAGGTTGATTTGCCGGCTGGCGTGCCGCCGCTGGTGGCCGACCGCGACCGGATTATGCAGGTGCTGCTCAACCTGCTCTCCAATGCCATTAAATTTTGCAGCGGCGAGGCCGGCCAGGTGAGCGTTAAACTTTACCCCACCAACAACAGCCTGCGCGTGGACGTAACCGACAATGGGCCGGGGATTCGGCCCGAAGATGTGGACCTGATTTTTGAAAAATTCCGGCAGGTTGGCGATACACTCACCGAAAAGCCGCAGGGCACCGGCCTGGGATTGCCCATTTGCCGCCAGATCATCACCTATTTTAGCGGCGAACTGTGGGTAGAAAGCCAGCTTGGCCAGGGCGCAACTTTTTCGTTTACCCTGCCGCTCGATCCGCAACCCGTTGCGGAGCCGCCGGTTAGCATTGACGGTCACCCGCTGGCGGTGGACACGCTGAGAAGTGAACTGTAGTTTTGGACTCTTGCCGCAAACTTTTGAAATCCGGGCAGGAACACACCCTGACCCCTGAATCCTATTTTCACAGGAGTTGTAACCATGCACCGAAGTTTTTTGCGCGTGATTGTCGGATTGGCGGTAGGTGGATTTGCCGGCCTGAGCCTGGCTACCGCCATCACCCCCCTGATTGTGGGGAATGTTTTTAATATGAACGCCATCGATTTGATGCTGGCTGTGCGCAGCTTTGGCCTGCCGCTGGCAGTTTTACTGGCCATTGGCGGCGGGCTGATCGGCTGGTTTGGCGGCGCGCTTTTTGGCGCGGTTGTGCTGGGCGGCTGCGGGGCCATTGCCGGTTTCATTTTGGGCGCGTTTGCCATTGGCGGCGACCTGCCGCTGATTTTGGCCAGCGCCGGCACCGGGCTGGTGTACGGTGGCCTGGGCGGCCTGATTGTGGGCAAAGCCTTTTTCCGCTCGGTAAACGAGCCGCGTTAGCAACGGAGCAGTCTGCGCATGAGCAAAAAAATCCTGATTGTTGACGACGAATCGAACATCGTTATTTCCATTGAATTTTTAATGAAGCAGGCCGGCTATCATGTTGAAATTGCCCACAACGGCGAAGACGCGCTGGAAAAAGTGGCCGTTTTTCAACCGGATTTGGTGCTGCTCGATGTGATGATGCCCAAAATCAACGGCTTTGAAGTGAGCCGCCGCATCCGTGAAAATTCGGCCTGGAATGGCATCAAAATTATTATGTTAACCGCCAAAGGCCGTGAAGTAGAAGTGACCAAAGGGTTGGCCCTGGGCGCCGACGCCTATATCATCAAACCATTTTCTACCCGGGAATTAATGGCCGAAGTGAAACACATTTTGAGTCAATGATCCGAAAAAATCTGCACCTGGCCGGTATTCTGGCGTTAGCCGGAATTATATTATTTGCCGCCGGTTACCTGACAGCCTGGTTTTTTGGCCCCCGGCTCACCGGCGACCTGCCCCACCTGTCGGTGGCTATTGCCGCGCTGACAATTATTGGGGCAGGCTATACGCTGAACAATTTCATTCAGTCGTATGTGCTGGGTGTGCGCCGTTTAACAGAAGAAACCCGGGTGATTACCAGCGTTAACCCCAAACATCGGGTGAGCGTTGAGGTGCCCAGCGACATCAAACGGCTGACCGAAGTGATTAACGCCTTTGCCGACCGCTACCAGTCCACCGTTAACGACCAGTCCGAACAAACAGAAAAAGCCCTCGCGCAACTGGAAGACGAAAAAAATCGGCTGGCGGCGCTGATGTCTGAACTGACCGAAGGCGTGCTGGTTTGTAATCTGGAAGGGCGGATTTTGCTCTACAACAACCGGGCCAAACAGTTGCTCAAATCCGCCCCCAACTCCACCGGCCGCAACGAGCGCGTGGGCGGCTTTGTGGGACTGGGCCGCTCGGTGTTTGGCCTCATCGACCGCAACGCCATCACCTATGTGTTGGAAGAACTCAGAGAGCGCCACAAAAAAGGCAACGCCCGGCTGGTGTCGCAGGTGGTTACCACCGCGGCCAACGGCCAACTGGTGCGCACCCGCACCGCGCCCATCATCAGCCACACCGATGAAATCAACGGCTTTGTGATAACTTTGGAAGATGTTACCCAGCAAACCGACCGCAGCCGCCGCCGCGATATGCTGCTGCAAGCCCTCACCGAAGGCGTGCGCTCGTCGCTGGCCAACATTCGCTCCGCCATTGAAACCATCGAACAATACCCGCAGATGGACCCCCGCAAGTCGGTGCAGCTCCGCAAAGTGATTGCCGATGAATCATTCACGCTGAGCAGCCGGCTCAACCAGATCACCTCGGATTACGACACCTACCTCAAAGCCGATTGGCAGCTCGAAGAAATGATGGGCAGCGATTTGTTGTGGGCCATCCAGCGCCAGTTTGAAGACAAACTGCACGTCACCACCATTCTTGACGGGCACGACGACAACCTGTGGCTCAAGGTTGACAGCTACTCGGTGGTGCAGGCGTTGTCGCTGATGGTGGCCCGGCTCAAAGAGGCGTACCACGTTACCGAAATCAAACTGTGCCTGCGGCAATCGGGCCAGTTGGCGGCAATGGATTTGGTTTGGCCGGCGGGCAAGGCCGATCTGGACACGTTGTGGAGCTGGCAAAACCAGATTTACACCGCCAAAAATGACGAATCGGCCCCGGCTCTGCGCGAAGTAGCCGAACGTCACGGCGGCGAAGTGTGGCTGCAACCCAACAAGGAAACCGGCATGCTGATGCTGCGGCTGCTGCTGCCCACCACTCAACCCAAACCGAGCTACAGCGTGTCCAACATTCAGGGCAGCCGTCCCGAATATTACGATTTTGACCTGTTTCACCAGGCCGGCCAAAACCCGGAAATCGACAACCGCCCCCTGTTGGGGTTGACCTACACTGTGTTTGATACCGAAACCACCGGCCTCAATCCCGCCAGCGATGAGATCATTTCTGTGAGCGCGGTGCGGATTGTCAACGGGCGGCTGCTGCGCCAGGAAATCTTTGACCAACTGGTCGATCCCAAACGACCGCTGCCCCGCACCTCCGCCGAAATCACCGGCATCTCCGGCGAGATGCTGCGCAACCAGCCCACCATCGAGCAGGTGCTGCCCTCGTTTCAAAAATTCACCGAAGGCACGGTGCTCATTGCCCACAACGCCGCCTTTGATATGCGCATGCTGCAAATTAAAGAGCAGCACACCGGCGTAAAATTTACCAACCCGGTGCTGGACACGCTGCTGCTTTCGGCCATTACCCACGCCAACCACAAAGATCACAGCCTTGAAGCCATTGCCCAACGGCTGGGCATTAACATTATTGGCCGTCACACCTCGCTGGGCGACGCCATTTTAACGGGTGATATTTTCCTCAAGCTGCTCCCCCTGCTGGCCGAGCAGGGGATTGTGACTCTGGCCCAGGCTCGCGCCGCCGCCGAGGAAACCTATCTGGCCCGCATAAAGTATTAAAGCCAATTCAAATCCAATCAATGAGGAGGGATGTTCAATCAATGTCTGGTGAATACAAACAACTCTACAACCAATGGCAAGCAGACCCGCAGGGCTTTTGGGCCGGCGCCGCCGAATCCATCGACTGGGTTCAAAAATGGGACAAAGTGCTCGATGACTCTAACCCGCCGCTGTATCGCTGGTTTGCCGGGGCCAAAGTCAACACCTGTTACAACGCGGTTGACCGGCACGTTGAACAGGGCCGCGCCGACCAGTTTGCCCTCATTTACGACAGCCCGGTGACCAACACCCTCAAAAAATTCACCTTCCGCGAGCTGCGCGACGAAGTGGCTAAATTTGCCGGCGCGCTGGCCGGCCAGGGCGTGCAAAAAGGCGACCGGGTGATCATTTATATGCCGATGGTTCCGGAAGCGGTTATTGCCATGCTGGCCTGCGCCCGGATTGGCGCAATTCATTCGGTGGTGTTTGGCGGCTTTGCCCCCCGCGAACTGGCCACCCGCATTAACGATGCCAAACCCAAACTCATTGTCTCGGCCTCGTGCGGCATCGAGGTGAACCGGGTGATCAAATATAAACCGCTGCTGGATGAAGCCATCGACCTGTCCAATGAAGAGGCCAAACCCAAAAACTGCATCATTTTGCAGCGCCCCCAGGAAACCGCGCCCATGACCGCCGGCCGAGACCTGGACTGGGCCGACTTAATGACCACCGCCCAACCCGTCGAACCGGTGCCGGTTGAGGCCACCGATCCGCTCTACATTTTGTACACCAGCGGCACCACCGGCATTCCCAAAGGCGTTGTCCGCGATAACGGCGGCCATCTGGTAGCCATGCAGTGGAGCATGCAAAACGTGTACGGCGTCAAACCCGGCGAAGTTTACTGGGCCGCCTCTGACGTGGGCTGGGTGGTAGGCCACTCCTACATTGTGTACGCGCCGCTGATCAACGGTAACACCACCATTTTGTTTGAGGGCAAACCCGTGGGCACGCCCGACCCCGGCGCGTTCTGGCGGGTCATCTCCGAGCACAACGTTAGCGTGCTGTTTACCGCGCCCACCGCTTTTCGGGCCATCAAGCGCGATGACCCTACCGGCGAATATGTAAAAAAGTACGATCTGAGCAACTTCCGCACCCTGTTTTTGGCCGGCGAACGCTGCGATCCCGACACCCTGTTCTGGGCGCGTAACCAGTTGAACGTGCCGGTGATTGACCACTGGTGGCAAACCGAAACCGGCTGGGCAATTTGCGGCAACCCCATCGGCGTTGAACTGCTGGAAGTGAAACCCGGCTCCGCCACCGTGCCCATGCCCGGCTACGATGTGCAGGTAGTCAACGAAATGGGCCAGCCGGTAGAAGCCGATGAAATTGGCAGCATTGTCATCAAACTGCCGCTGGCGCCCGGCAACCTGCCCACCCTGTGGAACAACGACGAGGGCTACAAACGCTCGTACCTGAGCGCGTTTGAGGGCTATTACAGCACCGCCGACGCCGGCTTTAAAGACGAAGACGGCTACGTGTGGATTATGAGCCGCACCGACGACATCATCAACGTGGCCGGTCACCGGCTGTCAACCGGCGGCATGGAAGAGGTGCTGGCCTCGCACCCGGACGTGGCCGAATGCGCCGTGATCGGCGTGGCCGACGAATTAAAGGGCGAAGTGCCGCTGGGCATGGTGGTGCTGAAAGCCGGCGTCACCCGCGACCAGCAACAGATTGTCAAAGAGCTGGTTCAACTTGTCCGTGAGAAAATCGGGCCGGTGGCCTCGTTTAAATCGGCCACCGTTGTGAAGCGGCTGCCCAAAACCCGCTCCGGCAAAATTTTACGCGGCACAATGAAACGCATTGCCGATGGGCAGGAATACCGCATGCCGGCCACCATCGACGACCCGGTCATTTTGGACGAAATCACCGACAGCCTGAAATCGCTGGGCTACGCCCGCGAATAAATCTTTACTGCCCACCAGCTCCATTTTCTCCCTGATCCCCGGCGCCGGCAGCTAAAATCTGCCGGCGCCTCCAGCACCCCCATCCCCGCTCCTTGCCGCTATGAGTAGGGCGCACCCGTATGGGTATTCAAAATTCAGTCAGCTTAATTAGAGAACGGAGGGTAAATTTTATGTTCGGACTCGAAGGAAAAGTTATACTTGTTACCGGCGGTAATCGGGGCATTGGGGCGGCAATTGTTTCCAAGTTAGAAGAGTTGGGCGCGTTGGTGGCGTACACCTATCGCAGCAGCCCCGGCTCCAAAGGCAAACTGCCCATCCAGGCCGATGTGACCGACCCCGCTGATATGGAACGGGTGGTGCAGCAGATAGAAGCCGAACTTGGCCCAATTTTTGGCGTGGTGGCCAACGCCGGCATCACGCAAGACGCGCTGCTCTCAAAAATGAAACCAGAGCAATGGGATGCCGTCATCGGCACCAACCTGAACGGCGTTTTCAACACCATCCGGCCGGTAGCCCCGCTCATGTACGAGCGCAAAGAAGGCGTGCTGGTTTTTATCAGTTCGCTGGTGGGCGAGCAGGGCAATATTGGCCAGGCCAACTACGCCGCCGCCAAAGCCGGCCTCATCGGGCTGGCCAAAACGCTGGGCCTGGAAGGCGCGCGCTACGGCGTGCGGGCCAACGTAGTGGCTCCCGGCTTTACCGAAACCGATATGGTCAAATCCATCCCGGAGCCGGTTAAGGAAAAAATCCTGGCCACTATCCCGCTGCGCCGCTTTGCCACCGAGGAGGAGATTGCCTGGAGCACCGCGTTTCTGTTGTCGCCAACCATGGCCGGCTACATTACCGGCGCCACGCTGAGCGTTAACGGCGGTCGGCACACGTAATGTTTAACCCCAAGGTTTTAGAAGCCTGGTATACCCTGATGGCCGAGGCCATGCGCGGTACCACCGAAGCGCAGGATGCGTTCAAAAAACTGTCGGATATGTCAACCACACCGGAAGATTTTAACCGCTGGCTGGCTCAATTTATGCCGGGCGCGGCCTCATCGGCAAAACTCAACCCGGAGGCTTTTGAGGACCAGCTCGAAAACTGGTGGCGCATGATGGGGGTGGTGCCTCGCGCCCGCTACCTGGAAATTCTGGAAAAGTGCGACGCGCTGGAACGCAAACTCAACAAGGCCGAAGAAACCATTAAGGGGCTGCGTCAGCGGTTGGGGTCGCAGGAACAGCAGGAGGACGACGCCAAAAAAGTGCTGAATATGTGGGGCACAGTGATGGAAGAAACCCTCAAAACCCAGACCGAATGGATGAAAAACTGGACCGCCGTGCATCAATCACCTGCCGAAGACGACAAAAAAAACAAAGATGATAGCGACGATGACGTCGCCGCCAACGAGTGACAAATTGTTCAATGTAGAGAAAAGAGGAGCGAACCCATGAAAGATGTCTATATTGTCGCCGCGGTACGAAGCGCCATTGGTAAATACAATGGCACGCTCACCAATATGTCGCCGGTGGATTTGGCCGCCCACGTAATGAAATCCGTTGTTCAGCAGGCGGGCATTCAGCCCGGCGACCTGGATTTTTACGTGTTTGGCAACATTCTCAAACACGGCCACGGCCAGTTACTGCCCCGCCACGCCGCTATCAAAGCTGGCATCCCCGATACGGTTGACGGCTACGCGCTGGATATGCTCTGCTCGTCTGGTATGATGAGCACCATGAACGGCGCGGCCATGATCAAAACAGAAGAAGCCAATCTGGTGATGGTCGGCGGGGTTGAGTCGATGTCGCAGTCCGGCTTTCACATTTCGCACGCCGCCCGCTACGGGCTGGGTCTGAGCGCCTTTGGCGGTCCAATTGTGATGAAAGACGTGCTGCTGGAAGAGGGGCTGACCGACCCGATGTCTGGCGAGTTGATGGGCAAGCAAACCGACCGGCTGGTAGAAGATTACGGCATTACCCGCGAAGAGCTGGACGAAGTAGCCTTCCTGTCTAACACGCGGGCCGCCGCCGCCACCGAAAGCGGCGCGCTGGTCAAGGAAATTGCGCCCATCGAGATAAAAATGCGCAAAGACACGGTTGTCTTTGACAAAGACGAAGGCGTGAGGCCCGAAACCACAATGGAGTCGCTGGGCAAATTGCGCCCGGCCTTTAACAAAGAAGGCAAGCTGACGGCTGGCAATTCCAGCCAGATCAGCGACGGGGCCGCCGCTTTGATTTTGGCCAGCGAAGAGGCCGTACAAAAGTACAACCTCAAACCAATTGGCAAGCTGCTCGGTTCGGCGTGGGCCGCCGGGGAACCGTGGCGCTTTGTCGAAGCGCCGGTGCCGGCCATCCAGAATCTGGTGGGCAAGCTGGGCATGAACCTGGACGACATCGACCTGTTTGAAAACAACGAAGCCTTTGCCCTGAACAACGTGCTGCTGCGCAAAGTGCTGGAAATCCCCTACGAAAAGATCAACGTGTACGGCGGCGCAATTGCGATGGGCCACCCGATTGGCTGCTCGGGGGCGCGCATTATTGTGACGCTGCTCAACGCGCTGGGTAACACCGGCGGCAAATACGGGGTCGCCTCGCTGTGCCACGGCACTGGCGGCGGCACAGCCGTAGCCGTAGAGCGACTGTAAAAACTGGTGGCTTTGGGCCGGGCGGCGCTGTCGCCCGGCCCAGGGCCGCAACACTGGTCACACAATCCCATCATGAACCAACTCCCGGAGTCCAGCCTGCGCATTCAAACATTGGGCGGCTTCAAAGTGTGGCTCAACGCCTCAGAAATCGAGCCGGGCCGGTGGCAGCGCGAAAAAGCGCTGCACCTGTTTCAGTTTTTGATCACCAT
This sequence comes from uncultured Caldilineaceae bacterium, assembly GCA_964407935.1. GTDB lineage: Bacteria > Chloroflexota > Anaerolineae > 4572-78 > J111 > J095. Next base: position 4,171 of record CAYOXS010000037.1, on the reverse strand, counting down.
GCGCCGGCACGGGCCGCTGCACAAAGAAGAAATCATCAACCGCCTGTGGCCCGATCTGGACAGCGACGAAGGTGACCGCGACTTTAAAGTGGCGCTGCACGCCATCAACAAGGTGCTGGAGCCGGAGCGCAAGCCTCGCACCACTGCCCGCTATATTCAACGCTTTGATCTGACCTACGCCCTGGACCTGAGCGACATCTGGCTGGATGCCGATGTGTTTGAACAGGCCGTGGCCGCCGGTAATCAGGCCATCCCCCACAACCTTGAATCCGCACTGGCCCACCATCAGCAGGCTGTGGCCCTGTATCACGGCGACTACCTGCCGGAGCGTCGCTACGAGGATTGGTGCAGCCTTGAGCGCGAACGGCTGCAGGTGCTGGCGCTGGGGGCCATGACCACTCTGGCCGAGCTGCTGGTTGAGCGCAGCCCGCTGGAAAGCATCCGGCTGACGCAGCACGTGCTGGCCATTGACCCGGTGTGGGAAAACGCCTATCGCACCCAAATGCGGGCCTACCTGGCGCAAGGTAACCGGCCGCTGGCCCTCAAAACCTACCGGCAGTGTGTGGCCGCGCTGGCAGAGGAGCTGGCTATTGAGCCCCTGCCAGAAACAAAAGCATTGTACGAGGCGATTGTTGGGATTCACTGAAAACGGTTCTTGATTGCCCGTCAAAATATGGGCAAAGGAAAAAGTAACAGGCGCGGAGTCCCGGCGGCGCAGCCGCCCCGTGTCCG
>CAYOXS010000037.1:271-3429 GCA_964407935.1 uncultured Caldilineaceae bacterium | reverse complement strand
CATTTTCAAGCCTCGGCTGGATTATAACAAATACAAGTTACAGCCCAGTTACAGTTTAGTGAAGAATTGATGCCCCATCCCCCTGCCCCCTGCCCCAGGGAAGGGGAATTTTGGGGGCGCGGAGACCGGGCGGCTTCGCCGCCCGGTCTCCGCGCCACAGAATCCCCCTTCCCTGGGGAAGGGGGCAGGGGGATGGGGCATCACTTCTTCAGTAAACTGTAACTGGGCTGTAACTTGTCTTTGTTATAATCCAGCCGAGGCTTGAAAATGACCAAACCGCACAACATTGCATCATTTTTACTGCGCTTTACGCAAGAACTGTGGCAGGATACCCACGGCGAACCGCACGTTCGCTGGCGGGGGCACATTCGGCATGTGCAGGGCAACGGCGAAGAACGGTTCACCGATTTTGCCGACGCCGTATCGTTTATGCAGCGTTACCTGACCCAACTCACCATCGATACCCTGTCCGGCGCAGAAGAGCTGTCGCAGGAAAAAATCTTTGAGGAGAGCTTTAAAATGTGGGAGCAATTTGCGTCGAGCTATGCCAAAATGATGTCTCAGGCGATGGAACAATCGGTGCGGCAGTCAGAAGCGTTCCGCGAGCAAATGGACGAAGCCGGCAAACGAGTCATGGATGCCTGGCGGCTGCCGTTTCACGCCGGCGAGCCTGACCCGACGGAAACGCTGCAACAACTTCAAGCCCAGGTAGAAGCGTTATCGCAAAAAGTGGAAACGCTGGAACAACAGTTACGTTCCAAAGAGTAACTGGCATTTTATAAACCCAAGTTTAGTTTGTGGAGGATTGTGATGACAACTGCAAAAGCAAAAAATGGAAACGTGGCTCAGGAAGCGCTGGCCGACGCCAGCCGCATGGCCGAAGAAGCCAAAGAAATGGTCAACAGTTGGGTTGAAGCCTCAACCAAAGCCGTAGAAGAAACCAAACCGGTACTCGCCGCCCAGCAAAAAGTGCTGGAAAACAGCTACGGCATGTGGGCCGAAGCCGGCAAATCGTACCTGGATTTTGTGGCCAAAGCCGCGGCGCAGAGTGTGGCCCAGTCGCTGGCCTACCAAAAAGAGATGTTCAAAATTGCCCAGACGGGCGTGAAAGAAAGCCAGGAACTGTGGGCCGCCGAGCAGGCGTTTGTGTTCGCCACCATCGAATCAACCCAGAGCCAAATGAAAGACGCCGCCGAGACAATGGGCAAACTGTTTACGCCGGCCAAATAAATAAATTATAAGAGGCAGCGCTGCCTCTTATTTGATTTTAAACCCCACCAAGGAGACACCATGCGCCTAAAAGATAAAGTCGCCATTATTACCGGAGCCGGACGAGGGATTGGCGAAGCCACCGCTCTGCGCTTTGCCGAAGAGGGGGCGTTTGTTGTGCTGGCCGATGTTGATTTTGACACGGTAAGCGAGGTGGCCAGAGAAATTAACAACAACCCCGCGATTGTTGCCTCTCGCGGCAATGCGGCCCACAACGGCGGTTCGCAGGCCGGCGCGGAGGCTGTGGCTACCCAACTGCAATTGGCGCTGCCGGTAAAGGTTGATGTCACCAGCCAGGCTTCGGTTAAAGAAATGGTTGAGCTGACAGTTAACCGCTTTGGCCGGATCGATGTGCTGGTGAACAACGCCGGGATTGTGCGCGATGCGCAACTGATTAAAATGTCCGAAGAGAAGTTTGACCTGGTGATTGACATTAATCTGAAGGGCGTTTTTAATTGCGCCCAGGCCGTTGCCCCGGTGATGATTGAACAGGGCAGCGGCGTTATTCTGAGCACGGCGTCGGTGGTAGCCCCCTACGGCAACTTTGGGCAAACCAACTATGTAGCCAGCAAGGCCGGCGTGATTGGCATGACCAAAGTTTGGGCCCGCGAACTCGGCCGCAAGGGCATTCGGGCCAACGCAGTAGCGCCCGGTTTCATCAAAACCCGCCTCACCGAAGGCATCCCCGACAAGGTGATGGAAAAGCTGATCGAACGGATTCCGCTGGGCCATTTGGGTGAACCGGTCGATGTGGCCAATGCGTTTGTGTGGCTGGCCTCAGATGAGGCCCGCTACGTTACCGGTCATACTTTTGCTGTTGATGGCGGCACGGTTATTTAGCGCCAGCCGCTTTTAACCTTATCAAAGGAGATATATCCGTGCGTAGAGCAAAAGATATTATGACAACCGATGTCGCCGTTATTGCTGCGTCGGCGCTCATTAGCCAGGCCATTGGCACCATGAAAGAGCGCGGCATCCACGCGCTGGTCATCAAACCGGAAAACAGCGAAAAAGCGTATGGCATCCTCACCGAAACCGATATCGCTTACAAAGTCATCGCCCTGGGCCACGACCCCAAAGAGCTGACGGTGGCCGACATTATGACTCGGCCCTGCATCACCATCAAACCAGAGATGACTGTTGAAAACATTGCCCGCCTGTTTGCCAATCATCGGATACACCGCGCCCCGGTAGTGCAGGAGTCGCTGCTGGGCATTGTGGCCGCGTCTGATATTTTGCACAAAGGCCGGTGGTGGTAAAGGAGAAGATCGATGCAAACTGCACAGGAAATTATGACCAAAAGTGTGGTCACGGTGCCGGCGTCGATTACCGTCGCTCTGGCAATGGCCATGATGCGCGAGAAAAAACTGCGCAACCTGATTGTCGAGCCGGACAGTTCTGACGACAGCTACGGCATTATCACCGAAGCCGACATTGTGTACAAGGTAGCGGCCCAGGCCAAAAACCCGGAAACCGTTTTGGTCGCCGAGGTAATGACCAAACCCTGCATTGAGATTGACCCGGATATGCCGGTACAGGAAGTAGCCGCCCTGTTTGCCAACCACGGTATTCACCGCGCCCCGGTCATCAAAGGCAAACTTCTGGGCATTGTCACCGCCTTTGACATTGTCCGCGAAACGTTGTGGTGGCAGTAAAAAAGAGCATTCGTTACAGGTTAACGATAGAACCGTTTTGTCGAATCCGTAGAGATTTATATTTTTGACCAAACATTCCCACTCCCCCAACCCCCTCCCCAAAAATTGGGGAGGGGGAATGTTTAAACGTGTATTTTTTGGCGCGGCTACGCCGCGCCAAAAAATACCCAAAAGTTTTTATCCCCCGACACCCCCCGGGGGAAGGGGGGCCGGGGGGGGCGGGCCCATGTAAAC
>CAYOXS010000037.1:0-261 GCA_964407935.1 uncultured Caldilineaceae bacterium | reverse complement strand
GGGGTTTTTTTTTACCGGTTTTTTTGTGGGCGCCCCCCCCCCCCCCAAAAAAAAACAAAATTGTTTTTCCCCCCCTTCCCCGAAGGGTAGAAGGGGGCAGGGGGGATGAGGGCAATTGAAAAATTGCGAAATTTCAAGGTTTACCCCGTTGACAAAATGAAAAAGCTTAACTTGTAAACGAACGCAGTAAGAGAAACTCATTTATCCAACCAAAAAAGGAGATAACCAATGGATTGGGCAAAACAAAGCGAAGAAATGTTC
>CAYOXS010000036.1:0-29121 GCA_964407935.1 uncultured Caldilineaceae bacterium | reverse complement strand
CGACCACGCCAATTGAAATAAACGTGGCGCGCGGCAGGTTGCGTTTGGGGTTTTTAATTTCTTCCCCGGATTGGGCGATTATTTCGTAGCCCTCAAAGGCAATAAATGTTAACCCCATAGCCACCAGCACGCCGCTAAAACCTTCGGGCAAAAAACCTTCGGTGAAGCGATTGGTCCAGCCTTCCGGGTGTAAAAACATGGCGTACAGTCCAAAACCACAAAACAGCCCCAGAATGATGACTTTGGTCACGGTGACAATGTTGCCCACTGTGCCCGTTTCAGACGCGCCCCGGTAGTTGAGATAAGTAAAGGCCACAATGATCAGCGTGGTAAAAACTATTTTGATGGCTTCCGTTCCCAGGCCAAACGTCGGCAGGCCAACCAGTTCATAAAACTCGGCCGCAAAACTGCCAAAAGCCAGGGCGTACAGGCTACCGGCGACGGCGTGGGCAAACCAGCTCATCCAGCCCCCCAAAAAACCCTGGGTGCCGCCCAACGCCTCTTTTACCCACAGGTAACCGCCGCCGGCCTCCGGGAAAGCCGAACCCAGCTCGGCGTAGGCCATGGCCGTCAGCGTGGCGACAATTCCGTTGAGAAAAAAGGCCAGCACCAGCGCCGGACCAGCCGCGCCGGCGGCCAATCCGGTCAACACAAAAATACCGGCCCCAATCATCGCCCCCACCCCGATCATGGTCACATCAAAAAGCCCCAAATCACGACTTAGAGTAACTTCTATTTGCTGTTCGTTGGTCACAGGTTGTTCTCCCGGTCTGTTTTGGATTGGGCAAGGTTGGTTTATGCCTAACAAAAATACTGCCCGGTATTTTACCGCTGATTGGCTAATCCCGCGCATCAACCCGACTTTAAAAACAAAGACTCCCGCCCCATTTGGGACGAGAGCGCATGCTTCCCGCGGTACCACCCAGGTTGGTGTTGCCACCCACTTTACCGCCTGCCAGAGTCTAGCCTCTGATGGGCGCGTCCCGCTAACGTGGGGCGAATCCGGCTGAGCCTACTGGAGTTGGGTGGGTTATGTGAGTTGGGTGCGTTTGGTGAGTTAATCTTTTACTCACGCGACTCATCCCACCCACCAAACTCACTCAACTGTTATTCGTTCGGTCAGCGGCTCGGGAAGGATTTTCGGCCAGTTTGGCGCATCCGGCTCACACCGTCCCGGACTCGCTGGGCGTTACGGCTGGCGTACTCGTTTCCGTCAAAGCCTGTGAATTCTGGTTTCAGGCCAAAACTATATCACGAAGCAGAAGGCATGTCAAAAAAATAACGAACATCGCCTGCAATTGCTTAAACCGGTAAAAACTCTAAAATATCGGGTGGGAGTGGATGTCGCCCGGTGGCGGCCCTGGTCTTCAAAATCAGTGGGCGGTTGCGAGCAGCAGGCGTCGGTGGGTTCGACTCCCATCCATTCCCGCCTCTATTAAAGGGTGAAGGCTGAAAGAAAAAGGATGAAAGGCGATAGTAAACCTTTCATCCTTCAAAATTTTGCCTTCACCCTTTTTAGCTGTGGATGGCGTGCCCCAGCGCGGCGTGGGCGGCTTCCATAATCGCCTCGCTCATGGTTGGGTGCGGATGAACCGTGCCGGCCAGCTCCTCGACAGTGGTTTCCAGGCCGATCATGCCCGTTGGCCCGGCCAGCATTTCGGTCACGTTGGCGCCGATCATATGTACGCCCAATACCTCGTTGTATTTGCCTTCCGACACAATTTTGACAAAGCCGGCGTTCTCATTGAGGCCCAGCGCCTTGCCGTTAGCCTGAAAGGCAAACTTGCCCACTTTCACATCGTAACCCTGCTCGCGGGCCTGGGCTTCGGTCAGCCCCACCGAAGCCACTTCCGGGTGGGTGTAGGTGCAGCGCGGCATGTTGGGGTATTTGAGCGCCCGCGTATCGTGGCTGGCAATCGCTTCGGCGGCGATAATGCCCTGCGCGCTGGCTACGTGGGCCAGGGCCAGTTTGCCGGTGACATCGCCAATGGCAAAAATGTTGGACATATTGGTTCGCATCCGGTCATCAATTTTAATGAAGCCGCGCTCGTCAACCGCCACGCCGGCCGCTTCCAAACCGATGCCCTGGCTGTTGGGCGCGACCCCCACCGAAATGAGCGTGGCGCTGGCCTTGAGTTCTTCGGTTTTGCCATCTTTACTGATGGTCACGGTCACGCTGTCGCCGTGGTCTTCTACTTTTTCCACTCTGGCGCCGGTGTGAGTGGCAATATTTGCCCGTTTGAACTGCCGTTCCATTTCCTGGCTGATTTCCTCGTCTTCCAGCGGCAGCACGCGCGGCAGCATTTCAACCACGGTAACTTTGGCGCCGTAGCTGCTAAACACGTACGAAAATTCCATACCAATCGCGCCCGCGCCAATCACAATCAGCGACTCCGGCACGCTGGTTTGTTCCAGCGCCTCGTGGTACGTCCACAGGGTTTTACCGTTAACTTTCAGGCCGGGGATGACTTTGGCCCGCGCGCCGGTGGCAATGATGAAATTTTTGGCGGTATGCACTTCGCCGTTTACCTCAACCTCGGTGGCGCTTTTGAGTACGCCAAAGCCATCGATCACGTCGATGCTGTTCTTTTTCATCAAAAAGCCGATGCCTTTAACCAGCCGGTCGCTCACCTGTCGGCTGCGTTTTTGGGCCACGCTGTAATCTACTTTCAGGTTATCAAACGAAAAGCCGAAGGTTTTGCCTTCGTGCAGCAGGTGCATAATTTCGGCGTTGCGAATGAGCGATTTGGTGGGGATACAGCCCCAGTTAAGGCAGATGCCGCCCATATGCTCTTTTTCAACAACCGCGGTTTTCTGGCCCAACTGGCTGGCTTTAATAGCCGCGACGTAACCGCCTGGCCCGCCGCCAATGACAATGGTGTCGTAGTTGCCCATCTGAAGACCCTTTCTGATTATAAAAAATAGGAATTTACTGTCGGGAGAGTATACCACAACCCGCCAATAATTAAGAAACCAAAGCCATGGCTCAACCTCTCATTGATTGGGGTGGTTTCGGGCCGCACAGCCGCCCAAAACCACCCCCTGTGCTTACAGCCGGGCCGGTTCTTCCAGCAGTTGTTTAACGGTTTGCAGAAAGGCGGCGGCGGGCGCGCCATCTACCAGCCGGTGATCAAACGACAGGCTCAGGGTCATCATGGCTCGCTGGGCAACTTTGCCGGCGCGGATAACAACCTTGTCGACAATACGCCCCACCCCCAAAATGGCCGCTTCCGGCGGGTTGACAATCGGCGTGAAGGCGTCAATATCAAACATGCCCAGGTTGGTCACAGTAAAGGTGCCGCCGCTCATCTCCTCGGCTTTGAGTTGGCCGGCCCGGGCGCGCTCGGCCAGTGTGGCTCGCTCGCGGGCAATCTCGGCCAGCGATTTCTGGCCCGCCCGGCGAATGACCGGCACCACCAGCCCGTCGTCGAGCGCCACCGCCAGCCCAAGGTCAATCTCCGGCAGCAGCCGAATTTCGTTGCCAACCAGCGTGGCGTTGAGTCGCGGGTGCTGGCGCAGGGCCAGCACACAGGCCCGGATGATCAGATCGGTGTAGCTGATGCCGTCCGCTTTGCGCTGCTCGCGGAAAGCGACCAGTTCGGTCACGTCGGCCTCGGTGTGCAGCGTGAGCTGGGCCATTTGTTGCAAACTCTGATGCATCCGCTGGGCGATGGCCGCCCGCATCCCGGCCAGCGGGATGGTTTGAGCGGCGGCGGGCGGCGTTGGTTCGGCGGGCGCGGCAGGTTTTTGCTGCGCTGCCAAATAGGCTTCCACATCCCGCTCGGTGATACGGTCGCTGCCGCCGGTGGACGGAATTTGGGCCAGATCGAGGCCATGTTCGCGGGCCAGCCGTTTGGCGCTGGGCGAGGCGCGCACTTCGCGCACATCGGCCGGCGGGGCGGCGGCCTCAACTTTGGCCTGCCGCGCCTCGATGAAAGCCAGCACGTCTTTTTCGGTAACGCGGTCGCCGGTGGTTGGAATCTGGGCCAGATCGAGGCCGTGCTCACGGGCCAGCCGTTTGGCCACCGGCGAGGCGCGCACATCGGCGGCGGGTGGCGGCGGCGCAACCGGCTCGGGCCGGGGCGCGGCGGGCGGCGGCGCTGTGGCTGCTTCCGCCGAAACTTCCAGCCGGGCCAGCGGCTGGCCCCGTTTCACCACCTCGCCCTGTTTGGCCAGGGGGGCGCGCAACGTGCCGCCCGCCGGGGCCGGCACCTCAAACGAAATCTTTTCGGCCTGTAAAATCAAAATTTCCTCACCCGGCTGGACTTCGTCGCCGTCTTTTTTGAGCCAGGTCACAACCACACACTCTTCCACATCGCCGGCTTCTTCGGGGATAACAATATCAATTAATGGCATAGGCCAGTCCTTCGATTTTGGATTGACGATTTTGGGTTTTCGATTGGGCCACGGAACACGCCATTTAAATGACGAATGACGAATGACGAATAGCGTGTTCCGTGACTTTGTCTCTGGGTAGTGGTTAAAAGGTAAGTGATACTCATGTCATTTTAAGGAGCAAAGTGACGAAAAATCCCTGAAACTTGGCTTTGCAAGCCGTCTCCACAGGGATTCTTCGCTCCTTTCGTCGCTCAGAATGACATACCGCGAGTCCTCATCACTTACAACTTTACCACTATCTGTCTCTGTAATCGGTAATCTGTATGACTACTGTCTACCCGTTCACCAGTTCTTTGGCGGCGGCCACAATCCGGTCCACGGAGGGATTGACAAACTGCTCCAGCGGGCGGCTGTAGGGGATGGGTACATCCGGCACGGCCAGCCGTTTGGGCGCGGCATCCAGATAATCGAGCGCGTCTTCGGCCACCACAGCCAGAATTTCGCCGGACATACCGTAGCTCAGGTAATCCTCGTCTACCACCAGCAGCCGGTGCGTCTTTTTAACCGAATTGACCACCGTTTCGCGGTCGAGCGGCACCAGCGTGCGCAGGTCAACCACTTCGGCGCTAATGCCCGCTTCGGCCAGCTTATCGGCGGCGTCCAGGCTGCGGTGAACCATCAGCGACACGCTGACGATGGTCACGTCCGTGCCTTCGCGTTTGATGTCGGCCTGGCCAAAGGGGATGGTGTATGGCTCAACCGGTACGTGAGCGGTGGCGCGCGGGTTGGGCGTCATCCAGCCCAGTCCCTGCCCGCCTTTGTGGAAGAAGAACATCACCGGGCTGTCATCGCGGATAGCCTGAGTCATCAGCCCTTTGGCGTCGTAGGGGCTGGCGGGGATGACAATTTTGATGCCGGGGGTGTGGGCAAACAGCCCGTACAAACACTGCGAGTGCTGGGCGGCGTCGCTGTAGCTGCCACCGATGGCGGTCATCAGCACCATTGGCACTTTGGTGTTGCCGCCGCTCATGTAGTGGATTTTGGCCATGTGGTTGTAAATCTGGTCCATCGCCGCGCCAAAAAAGTCAACAAACATCAGTTCGGCGATGGGGCGCATGCCTTCGGTGGCCGCGCCAACCGCTGCGCCAATAAAGCCCATTTCAGAGATGGGGGTGTCCATCACCCGTTCCGGGCCAAATTTTTTCAACAAGCCTTCGGTAGCGCCAAAAATACCGCCGTAAGCGCCAATATCTTCGCCCATTACAAAAACGCTGGGGTCACGTTCCATTTCCTGGGCAATCGCTTCGGCAATTGCTTTGGAGGTGGTTAATAATCGCTCTGCCATTTTTTACTCCTTTGTAAAATAGTTTGGTGAGTTTGGTGAGTGGGGTGAGCTGCTTGCGCGTGCTCCCCCGTGTTGGGTGTGTTAACATTTCACGTTATGTCACTCTGAGCGACCAACGGGAGCGAAGAGTCTTTCAATACCACAAATTTTGCTGAGATTCTTCGTCGCTGCGCTCCTCAGAATGACCTTAACACCCGCTACGCAAACACGTGCTCCAGCGCTTCTTCCGGGGCGGGATAGGGGCTTTCGCGGGCAAACTTTTCGGCGGCGGCCACCAGCCCGGTCATTTCGGCCTGGATGGCTTCCGCTTCGGCATCGGTCAGCCAACCCTGTTCCTTCATCTGGCTGCCCAAAATGTTGATGGGGTCTTTTTCTTTCCAGGATGCCTTTTCACCTTCGCGCAGGTAACCTTCGGCGTCGCCCTCAAAGTGGCCGCGGTAGCGATAGCAAATAGCCTCGATCAGGCTGGGGCCTTCGCCGCGCCGCGCCCGGGCGATGGCCTCGCCGGCGGCTTCGTACACGGCCACAGCGTTTTGCCCGTCAACCTGCACCGCCGGGATGCCGTAGGCCGCGCCGCGCTCGGCGTTGCTGCGCACGCTGGTAGACATCTCTTTTGGCACCGAAATGGCGTACAGGTTGTCCTCGACCACAAATACCGCCGGCAGCTTCCAAACTGAGGCAATATTGAGCGACTCGTGGAACGCGCCGATGTTGGCCGCGCCGTCGCCAAAAAACGAAACGGCCACGCGCTTTTCGCCGCGCTTTTTAATGGCCAGCGCCGCGCCCACCGCGTGCGGAATCCCGCCGCCAATAATGCCGCCGCAGCCAAAGTGCGTGGCGGGGTCAAACAGGTGCATGTGGCCGCCTTTGCCCTGGCACAGGCCGGTCTTTTTGCCAAAAATTTCGGCCATCATCGCGTTGAGGTCTACCCCTTTGGCAATGAGGTGGCCGTGGGGCCGGTGGGTGCTGGTTACCGGGTCATCGGCGTTGAGGTGGGCGCACACCCCGGCAGCCACCGCTTCCTGCCCGCTGTACAGGTGCATTTCGCCGGGGATGGGGCCAGCGGCAATGTCAAAGGCGGGCAGCTTTTCTTCGTAATACATTGCGCCCACCCGCTCCTCAAAGGTGCGGATTTTGACGATGGTCCGGTAAAGGTCCAATAAGGTTGCTTTGTCTAACGCCATTGTTTTTTCTCCTTTTTTTCAGTGTCATCGATGAACTGCGTTGAGTGCCGTTTTGCCCTCAACAATTGCTTACGCATTTTTGGGAATAATTTGTCCGGCAAAGGTCTGAACGATGATTTTTCCGCCTTTAACCACAAACGTGTCGGTGCCCAGGGGAACGTCATATTTGGCCGAGTTTGCAGCCCAGAAAATATAGGCCGTATCGCCCTCAATTTCCTGTTTCTTCAGTTCAAATGGGGAGCCGGCGGGCAGAATTTCGGTGACAAACATAGTAAATGTCTGTCGCAAGTCATCAATGCCGCGAACCGTAGCATCGGGTAAGATCAGCACCGAATCTTTTGTGTAATCTTTTAGAATTTCTTCTACATCGCCCGCGCCGAAGGCTTGCAAATGGTGCAGCAAGACCGCTTCCGTTTGTTTAGCTGATTCAGACGACATTTTTCCCTCGTTTTCTTCATCTTTGAATTTGGTGAATATTGGGTTATTTAATAGATGGTTTTGTTTGCATTCCCTCCTTTCGTATTTACCTACCCCTCGCACCTGAAAAATAACGCGAATTACCCGGGTACAAACACCCCGGCCCGGCTGGCCGCCGCCAGCGCCGCGGTCACGTTGACCACATGCGGCCCGTTCTGGCTCAAGCCAATCTCGATGCGCTCCCCCGGTTTGATGGGCACTTCGCGCTCGCCGTCCAGCGCCAGCACCGCCGGGGCGTGGTTGAGCGCGCCCCGCTCGCCAACGTTGAGCCAGCCCCACGATTGAATCGACAACCGGGTGACCAGCCCCGGCGCGATGGGGGCTAAAATTTGCTGGCCGCCCGGTCCCAGTTCCAGCCACATGCCCTGCTCGCCGGTGGCTGGCGCATTGGGCAAATAGCCGCCAATCGCCGAGGCGCCGATGGTGCCGGGGTGCGGCGCGCTCAGCACCACCGCCAGCATTTTGGCCGGGTCCCACATAGCCCCGCTGCCGGCAAAGCGCTCGGCGTAGGCCACTACGTCAACCAGGGCAAAATCGATGAGGCTGCCATCGCGGTACACATCCAGCCGCCGGGCCAGCCGCACGCCGGCCTCGCGCACGCCGGGCACGCGCTGGGCCACCACCGCCGCGGCCAGCCCGGCCAGCGTGCCTTCGATCATCACCGGAAAGGCGTTGTTGGTGCCGGTAGAAATGGGCACCAGCGGCACGTAGCCGCAGCCTTTGGCCACGGCCCGGTTGGTGCCGTCGCCGCCCAGAGTCACAATGCAGCCGACGCCGGCTTCGGCCATTAAACGCGCGGCGCGGGTTGAGTCATCGGCCTTGTTTCTAAGCGGAAAATCCAGCAGTTCCACCGCCAACCTGATTTTGGCCCGGTCGCGGGCGTGGCGGGCCAGGCCCGCAATATCGGGCATGGCGATCACGCGCTCAATGCCCAGGGCGTCCAGCCCCAGCAGCACCCGCTCGATAATGTTGATTTTTTCGTTGTTATCAAACACAGAGCCGTGGGCCACCAGCCGCCGGATGTCTTTGCCGGAGGCCGGATTGGCGATAATGCCAACGGCGGCGCTCACCGGCTGCCTCCGCCCGGGCCGGCGTAACCCAAAATTCGCAGCGTGCGCGAGGCGGCGTCGGCCACCTGCTTAACTTTGTTTACCAACTGTTCGCGGTTGCCGTTGGCCCGGCTAATCGGCAGCGAAATGGCAATTGAGGCGGCAATGCGGCTGTGAGCGTCAAATATTGGCGCGCCCAGGCAGTGAACTTCCAGCATAAATTCTTCCAGGTCGATGGAGTAGCCATCGCGGCGCACCGCGGCCAGCGATGCTTGCAGGGTGGGCAGGTGGGTGACGGTGTTGGCGGTAAACGCCGGCAGCGGCCGCCCCTGAAAGTAGGCGTCAAACTGGGCCGCGTCCATAAACGCCAGCACGGCTTTGCCCAGGGCGCTGGCGTGGTTAGAGCCAATATCGCCAATGGTCAGCGATTTGACGCGCACCGTCTGCGGCGCTTCAACAATGGCCGACAGGGTGATTTCGCGGCCATCCCACAGCGACAGGTAGGCTGTTTCGCGGGTCAGTTCTTGCAGCGTTTCAACGTGGGGGGTGAGGTGGCGCACCAGTTGAGCCGGCGGCAGTTGGTCGAATATCGTGTAGCCAACCTTGCCGCTTAACCGGAACAACAGCGTGTCGGGGTCTTTGATAACGTAGCCTTCGTGTTCCAGGGTGTTGAGCAGGTGGTAGCTGGTACTGAGGTTGAGCCGGAGTTTTAAGCTGATCTGCTTGGCGTTGAGTCCGTGGGGATGCCGGCCCAACATTTCAAGTATTCGCAGGGCGCGCTGGACGGAACCAATCAGATCATTTTTGGGCGATTTTGTAACAGATGATGGCGTGGGTAGTTGTTGAAGCGCGATAGTTAACACCTCCTTTGCTGTTAAATCTATTCGGGCAGTTTGTGCCAAAATGCACAAGATTTTTCAAATGGTGAAATATTGCAGTGGTAGCAGAAATTGTAGATGGAAAAAACAGTGAATACAAGAGAAGATTTTCAAATAATGAAAAGGCTGTTTTTCGGAGAAACGCGTTCAGCGGGCGGGTTTTGTAACCTGGTGGGCGTTTTTGCATCTAAAGTAGTAAAACCAATTGTAGCTATCAAGGAGATGATAAAATGTTTGCAGCGAATGAAGGAACTATCGATCGGGCAGTGCGGATTATCGTTGGGCTGGTGTTGATTGGGTTGGGCTTTTTCACCATTTCTGGTACGATCGGCGTTATTGCGGGGATTTTGGGCCTGGTCCTGTTGGTCACCGGAGCGATCGGCTGGTGTCCGTTGTACGTGCCATTTAAAATCAGCACGCGGAAATCGTAAGCTGTGGTTGCTGAAATCAACGCGAAAAATTTTGCCACCAGGGTGCTCAAAGCCAAACAGCCGGTTCTGGTAGAAGTATGGGCGCCCTGGTGCGGGCCATGCCGGGCTATAGCTCCCGTACTGGAAAATGTAGCCCGCGAATTTTCTGGCAAGGCTCAAGTTGTCAAGCTCAATGCCGATAATAATCCTGAGTTAGTTCGGCAGTACAAGGTGATGGGCATTCCGACGCTGCTGTTTTTTAGCCACGGTAAGCTGGTTGATCGCAAAACCGGGGCGCAGTCTGAGGCAGCCATCACCCGCCGATTGACACCACTCCTGAACTTAACCGCCGCGGAAGCCTCTCGCCAGGAAATTACCGGGCTGATCAAGTGGCCGAGGTGGCTGGACCGGGTTTTTGGCGGTTAGCCGCTGCCTGTTTTTTCAAGAAAACTTGGCGCTGGTTTTTTTTCATGTACAATATAGGTGTGTTGTCAAAATTTAGCTCAAGGTGACGATAATGATCGAGAAAAGAGAACCGGCATACATCACCATCGTCGAAGGACCACCCCCGGATTTCCACGATGTGTCAAATGAATGGTCAATTGGAATTTACGAGGGCACCGAAAGCAATGAAATTGCTATGTGCGAAATGCGCGCGTTTGACGGCCCCAAACTGGTCAAACGCTGCCAGGATGCCTGGCACGATGGCCGTCCGGCCCGGCTAGATTTTCCAACCGGCGATGGGTTGCGCGGCGAACTCGATATTATTGCAATTCGTTGGGAAGATGTTGAAGAAGGCCACAAAGTATTTTTGTGGGTTAAAATATAAATCAGCGCGACATAAAAAAGCCCGCCTCGGTCACCGAGGCGGGCTTTTTTATTCGGATAGGATGACCGTGATTTTGGTGCCGCTGCCGGTTGTATCGCGGGCCACCGCCAGCGTGCCGCCTACGGCCTGGGTGCGCATTTTCAGGTTGGTTAAGCCCGCGCCGCCGGTATCGAGCACTCTGGACTCAACCTCGGCCGGGTTAAAGCCCCGGCCATCGTCGGCAATAGTCAAATAAAGCGTGCCCTGTTCCGCCGTAATACTCAGCCGCACATTTTCGGCGGCGGCGTGTTTTCTCACATTGAGCAGCCCCTCCTGCACAATCCGCATCAAGCCCAGCATTTGCGCCGCCGAAAGTTTGAACTCGCCGGGGTTGGCCTTGTAATGGTACGCCACTGCCGGCCCGCCGCGCTGGTGATGCAGTTCGATGGCGTATTGAATGTAGTCATCCAGCGTGGGATCATCGCTGTCGAGCGTGGGCGGGCGCAAATCCTGAATCAACTCGCGCACCTGCATCGACACCTTCTGCACGCGGTCTTCCAGGTTGGCCAGTTCCGTGGCCAGCATATCGAGCTGATCGCGCTCCAGTAGTTTGCGACAAATGCCGGCCTGCAATCCCAGTTGCAGGCTCGTTTGGGCCATCCCATCGTGCAATTCTTTAGCAGTGTAGCGGCGTTCATTTTCCAGGGCATCCAGCAGTAATTGATCAGACTTTTTGTTCATTGGCGGCATCTTCCTTATTTGTTGGTGTTGGGCGCAGACGGGTTGAGCGGAATTTCCTCGTCAGAAATTTCCAGTGAAATGGTGTAACTTCCTTCTTCTTCCGGCGCGTAGGACCGGGCCACCACCCGATACTCGCCGTCTTTGGGCACAATAAAATTGGCCACAGCGGCTTGCTTGGCAAAAAAGTCGTCGTTTACGTACAGCAGTTCGCCTGTGTCGTCGTATAACGACAGGTAGGTGTCCAGCGTTTCGGACTCCATTTTAATGGTCACAAAATCATCTTCGCCGGCGGAAAACGTCCAGGTATCCTGCTGACCGGCTTTTAGCTCGATGGTTTGACTCTGGCCGGATTCCAGCCGGCCCGCCGTAGCGACATTTTCGGCCACCGTGAGCAGAATTTCGTAAACGCCGCTCTGGTTGCTTTCGGGCCGGGCCGATTTGATCACCGCCCGATATTCGCCGTCGGCGGGGATGGCAAAATTGAGCAGGGCCGCGTTCAGCCCACCGCCACTGTCGTCATCGCCAATAAGCAGTTCGTCGGCGGCGTTGTACAGCTCCAGATACGTATCCAACTGGTCAGATTGCACCCGCAGGGTTACAAACGTGCCGGCGCTGGCGCTGAAGGTGTAGCTGTCGGCCTGGTCCGGGGCCAGCGAAGCCTGCACCGGTTTATCGGGGGCCAGCGGCCCGCCGCCCGGCGCAACTTTAACCGGCTTCACCGTGAGTTCATACGCGCCGCCGGCGTCGCCGGTGGCAGAACGAACGACCACGGTGTAGGTATCGTTGGTGGGCAGGGCCACGCTGCTGAGGAGCGCATTGGTGCCGTCCGGCCCGTCGTCGTTTTCAGCCAGAATGGCATCCTGCGAGCTGCGCAGCTCC
The DNA here is from genome assembly GCA_964407935.1 of uncultured Caldilineaceae bacterium. Lineage (GTDB taxonomy): Bacteria > Chloroflexota > Anaerolineae > 4572-78 > J111 > J095. The sequence goes on along the minus strand of CAYOXS010000036.1, from coordinate 17,012 downwards.
AGAAAGGTGTCAAATTCGGGCGAAACAAGGTTGATGTTCACAATTTCACCGGCTTCGCCGGCAAATGTCCAGCGGTGCTCGCGCCCCGGTTTGAGCGCGCCCAACTGCCCTTTGCCTACGGCCAGCGGCCCGCCGCCGGATGATTGGTCGCTGGCAGAGAGCGTCAGGGTGATGAGGCCGCTGCCGGTAATGGTGGCGGCGCGCACAGTGTACAGGCCGCTGGCGGGCAGGGCAAAGTCGATGATCTCCGGGTTGAGGTTGCCGCCGCTGTCGTCGTCGTTGGTAAGCAGATCGCCGTCTGGCCCGTACAGCGACAGCACCGAGTCAACCCCGCCGGCGCCCTCAATGCCGATGTTCAAATAAGCGCCCTGCTGGCCCTGATAGCGCCATTTGTAGCCCTGGTCAGACAGCATTACGCTGCGCGATTCGCCGCTGTTGAGCAGGCCCCCACCCACCGTGGGATGCCCGCCGGTCAGCGCCAGCGCGTAACTGCCCATATCGTTATCATAGCCGCGCACTTTAATGGTGTATGGCCCGGCTTTGCCAAGCTGAATATCAAACAGGGCGGCGGTCAAACTGCTGCCGCTGTCGTCGTTGCTGGTAACCAATTCGCCGTCGGGGTTGTAGAGTTCCAGATAGCTGTCAAACTGGCCGTTGAGCACCACGTTCACCCGGTCGCCGGCCTGAGCATTAAACACCCACTCGTCCACGGCGTCCGGTTCATCGATGACGCCCTCTTTGATTTCATTGTAATTGATCACCGGCGCGTCCACCGGCGGCTGCCCGGTGAGTGGCCTGGCCTCTTCGGTGGGAGCGGCCTGTGGCGGCAGTGTTTGAATCGGGTTGGGCAGCGGCAGGGGCGTGGCATTGTTACACGCCACCAGCAAAATCATCGCGCTGAGTATTTTTAACCAAAATAATAATTTCATTGACCAATCAACTTTGCGGGTATTTTCCGGACCAGCCCGGATTTTGTTATTGTATCACGAATGTGGTCCTGTTGCTACTGGTTTGACGCCGTTGTGAGGGTTGCTGCAACGCCCAAAAAGTCAGCATTGCTTTGATCCGGGCTTTGTTGGTAGGAAGAAAGGGGTATTTTCAAAATGGTAGCCAGAGGAGTATAGTTGATTCAGATAAAAAGTGTCCCTTTTTTTTCAATTGCGAAAATGAGGGCAAAACTAATAATTTTAGCTGTATTAGACCTCAGGAGGATCACCGATGGCACTCAATGTTACAGAATTGAATGGCGTTTCGCCGGAGCTGGCCGATGCGCTCAGAGCTGCCGACCTGACCAACTCGGACAAGCTGCTGGCGGCGGTAGCCCAACCCAAAGACCGGGCTGAACTGGCCATCAAATTAGGGGTTGACGCCAGGGCATTGTTGGAATTGGGCAACCGGGCTGATCTGGTGCGCATTCGCGGTATTGGCCCGGTTTATTCTGATTTGCTGGAGTTTGCCGGCGTTGATACCGTAGCCGAGTTAGGCACTCGCAACCCTGAGAATTTGTACAATAAGATTTTGGAAGTGGCGCAGGAACATCACGTGAAACGGACGCCCACCCGACAGGAAGTCAGCGACTGGGTTGGACAGGCCAAAGGTCTTGAACGCGGTATCCACTATTAATTTGTACCGATAAAAACCGGCGGTGATACGCGCCTGTAACGCCAAAAACAAAAAACCCTTGCCCGATTGATTGCCGGGCAAGGGTTTTATTTTGGATAATGGCGGGTTTGTCAGCCTTCGGGATCAGGCTGAGGTTCATCCGGCGCGCCGGGTGTAGCGGTTGGAGCTGGTTCTTCGGGTGTAGCGGTTGGGGTTGGTGTAGCCGTATCCGTGGCTGTTGCGGCGGGCGATGGCGTGGCGCTGGGCGTGGGCGTGTCGGTGGCCGTTTCAGTGGGCGAGGGCACAGCCGTTGGCGTTTCTGTCGCTGTGGCAGTGGGCGATGGCGTATTGGTGGGCATGGGGGTGGCGGTTGGCGTATTTTGTGGCGTTAGGCCGCTGCCCGAAGCTGGAACGGGGGTGTTGTTTCCCTGCGGCGTGCCTTTGGGCGTGGACTGGCCTTTGGGTGTGGCGGTGGCGGTAGCCGTTGCAGTCGGCGTATCTTCTGGGGGTTGGTTGGGCAGCGGCGTGTTGGTAACGGTGGGCGTTGGCGACGGCGTGGCCGTTGGAATAACCCACGTATCTGTGGTGTGACATTTGGAGCACTGCCCGCGGGAATGGCCCGCCGGTCGGTCTGAGCCATGGCAGGCTTTGCAGTTGGTGTAGGTGGTGTGGTCAAAGTAAATTTCGGTCCAACTGCTGGTTACGTGGCAATCCGAGCATTGGCCGGGCCAGTGGCCGGTTGCGGCGGTGTGGCAGGCCTGGCAGTCGTCCTGGTTGGTGTGGTCAAACGTAATGTCGGCCCAATTGCCGGTGGTGTGACAGTTGGAGCACTGGCCGTCCCAATGCGCTGCCGGGGCGGTGTGGCATAGCTGGCAATCGGTGAAGGTGGTGTGATTCACTTTGATGTCTGTCCAGCTTACGGTATTGTGGCAGTTTGAACATTGACTCACATAGTGATTGTCCGGCGCGTCGGGGGAGTGGCACTGCATGCAATCTGACAGGCCGCTGTGAATGGGTGTGGCCCCCAGCCAGCTTCGGGTGGAATGGCAGTTTGAGCATTGGCCGGTAAAGTGGTTGGCCGGGGCATCGTTTTTGTGGCAGTTGGTGCAGGTGTTCAGGTTGTTGTGGGTAAAATCCCACGAAACCGTGGTGTGGCAGGCCGAACATTGCTGCTCGTAGTGATCCGGCTGGCTGTGGCAACTGGCGCAATCCAGATAGCCAATGTGGTTAAAGGACGAGGGCGTCCAGGCGTTGGGGTGGTGGCACACGGCGCAGTCGCCGGCAAAGTGATTGGCCGGCGCGTCGGCGGTGTGGCAATCGGCGCAGTAGTAGTAGCCCACGTGGTTAAACCAGATGTCGGCCCACGAGCTGGTGGTGTGGCACAGCGAACAGCCGCCGGAATAGTGGCCGGCCGGCACGGGGTGGCAGGTTTGGCAATCGGTTAGCCCGGTGTGGTTGAACGTGGTCGGCAGCCAGGCCGTCGAGTTGTGGCAGTTTGAACATTGCCCGGCGTAGTGGGCCGGCGGTGCGTCGGGCAGGTGGCACAACTGGCAGTCGGGGTGATTTTGGTGGTCAAAAATGGCGTCGTTCCACGCGCCGGTGGTGCGGTGGCATTGGGCGCAGGCCAGGTTTGCACCAGCGCCGTTTGGCGCCGGCTGCCGGTGTTTTTCAACGGGCGGTAGCTGGCTGGAAATCCAGATGTCGCTGTTGGTCGCGGCCAGATGCGTGGCCGGGGTATCGGCCAGGTGGCACGCTTCGCAATTTTGGGCGTTGGTGTGGGTGTAGTTGATTTCCACCCAATTGTGCGAATTGTGGCAGGTGGAGCACTGCCCCGGATAATGCTCGCCCAGGGCGTAATTGGCCGGGCGATGGCACGAGCGGCAATCGGCCTGGTGCTGGTGATCGAGCACGGTGTCTTGCCAACGGGTTTTGCTCATGTGGCACTGGCTGCAATCCTGGTTGGCGGTGGCCGGCGCGGGCCGGCGGGCGATCTGCACGGCAGCCGCCGGTTGCGCCGCCGGGTAGTGGTTGGGCGGGCTGTCGGCGTGGTGGCACGAGGCGCATTCGGTGACCCGCGGGTGGCGGTACGAGGCTACCGCCCAATCATCGGCAGTGTGGCAATCGGTGCAGTAGCCGGGAAAATGGGCAAAGCCGGGCGAATTTGAGGGCGGGGTGTGGCAACTGCTGCAATCTGTGCTCAGGTTGGTGTAAGCGCCGTTGCTGTGGCAGGCAGTGCAGGCCAGTTGGACGTGCTGGTTGCCAAACAGAAACAGCGTGTGCGGCACTGCCGGCTCTAAAAACGGAACCACAATGGCGTTGTACAGGCTGACTTCGGCCGGCGGCGAGGCAACCGGTGGGCGGGGCAGTTGGGCCTGTAACGCGGCAATCCGGGCGCGGAGGGCGGCCAGCGATTCCGCGGAAACATCTGCCGGCAGCGCGCCCAGCACCACATCGGCTTGCAGCAGCAAACTTTCCAGCCGGGCCGCTGGCTCACTGCCGGCGGCGTGCATTGAAAGCTGATCCAGCGCCGCGGCCAGCGCGTTTGCGGCCACCTGCCGGTGCACCCCGGCCCGAGCCAAATCGCGCAGGCGGCGCTCGGCGGTGGTGATGGCCGCCTCAAACCGGCCTTCCGGGCTGCCGGCCAGGCCGATGCGCCACTGTTCGGCGGCGCATTGCAGGCCAAATCCCGGCTGGCCCGGCCGGAAGGGCGCGGTTTCAGCCAGATAGGCCAGCCCGGCAACCGCGCCGATTCCAACAATTGTCAGGGCGATAAAAAATCTGAGCAGCCATTTCATAGGCGTTGGCCTTTCTACGGTTCAAGGGTTGGCAGCAGCCGCGCCGTGTATTTGCCAGCATCTGGCGTCGATTCACGCTCCTGCCGCAGCCGGTCCGCTTCACCGGGGCGGCCGGTGGGGTGGCAGGCCGCGCAGTTACTCACATCGACAATGCCGTAAGCCGTGTGCGAGGTTTCAATTTCTGCCAACTGGTGGTCGTGGCACTGGTTGCAGGTGTAGGCGGTGTAGGCTTGCAGGTGGCAGGTTTGGCAGGCCAATTGTTCCGGCGCGCCGTGATCCAGCGGAAAAATGTGCCGGGTCAGGTAGGCCGGCGTCCAGGCTTCCAGAGAGTGGCAGCGAGCGCAGTCTGTGCCGAACTGCCCGGCATGCAGAGCCGGGTCTTCGTGACAGGCGCGGCACTCGTGCGGCTTGGGCTGTTCCAGCTTGGTTACGGTTACCATTTCTATAGAGGGCACCGGTTGGATGGCCAGCCCGGCCAGTCCCTTTGTCTGGGCTTGTAGTTTTACATTTTCCCAATTTCCATTTTGAATAAGCGTGGCCAACTGCTCAATTTGATAGCGATTTAACGGGCCGCCGTTTTCCAGATGCCAGGCCACCATTGTTTTACTGGCTGCGTTTCCGGCAATGGCCTGCACCAAAAATTCGCGGCCAGCCTGAACCACCCGATCAGAATTGAGCGGCGGCGCGTTACCTATGCCTTCGCCGGCCAACCCGTGGCAAACTGAGCACATGCCTAAATAGATGTCTCCAGCACCAACCAAAAGCTCTTGCTGCCGCCGGGTTTGAGCCTGGCTCATCCGGTTATTTTCAAAAACAGCGTAGACAGGCAGGGCGATAACCAGCATGAGCAGCGCCAAAAAACTGATCAAATCGTAACGGTTCATGAGCGCACTCCTACGCGTAAATTACCTGCTCCGGCGAAAAGTGATTGCGCCGCAGCAACTGCCCGGTATTAACCAATACCAGCTCGTTTTTGATGGTAACCGCAAACAGATCAAGGGCGCGTGGCACGGGCGGCTTTTCAAAATCGCCAACCACATTAAAACTGGAGGCGTGGCACGGGCAGATAAAACAACTGTCTGCCGGGTTGTAATTTACGGCGCAGCCCAAATGCGGGCAGCGGCTGTAAATTGCCAAAAAACCGTTGTCTGGCGTCCGAACCAGAAAAAAACGCCCGGCCGGAAATTCGGTAACCGATCCGGCCGGGAAACTGCTGACCGGGCCGGCTTCAATGACACCGCCAAAACTGCCGTCGGTGAGGCGTGGCTGCAAATATAACAGGCTGCCGCCGCCAACTTCCAGCGCGGCAATAGCGCCAAGCGCACCGATACCCGCCTTTAAAAAGTTTTGCCGCGAGAGCCGGCGCGATTTTTTTGGGGGTTCGGTTGCGGCGCAGCCACAACCGCTTTTAGGTTGATCTACTGTTGACATTGCAATTCCTCCCAACCGATATTTCAAAACGGCCAGACCAGGGCCATATTGGGGCCTCGCAGGAAAATTCCGACCGCGGTTAAAACTATCAGGCTGCCGGCCAAAAAAACAGCGAGTCCCAGCAGCGCCTCGCTGTGGGTGGCGCGCCCCCAGCGGCGCAGCCCGGCGTAAATAAAGACCAGACCGGCCAGCGACACCAGCAGCGGAATCAGCCCGGTAGAGATCAGCACCGGCCAGCCCGGCCAGAGCAAAGCCAAATCCAGCCAGTATTCATCAATGATAATGAGCAGCGGCGCAACATACAGGCTCAAAATTACCCCGGCCCCGGCTGCGCGCCGGCCCGCAGCCGATCGAAAGTAAATACCGATGTCGTTGGTGCGGGTATCCCAGCAGGGGAGCAGCGCCAGCCCGGCCAATACCAGCCCTACCAGCAGCATGGCGGCCAGGGGGTGCATATGTAGCAGCAACTCCTGCAACCCCAAAAAATACCAGGCGGCTTTGGCCGGATTGGGCGAACTGATTGGGTTGGCCATTGCTTCCAGCGGCGCGGGCAGCCACATTGACCACAGCATCACGCCGCCGAGGACCACTGTTGCCGCGGCCAATTCACGCCGAACCAGATGGGGAATGGTGGTGACGCGTTCCGCGGTGGAGTTGCCGGCCGGCTGCGAAATACCGCCGTTTTTGCGCACCTTCCAGAAATGGTAGGCCGTGGTTAACACCAGCAGCACCGGCAAAACAGCCACGTGCAGCGCGTAAAAGTTGCGCAGCGCGCCCTGGCCCACGTCTGATCCGGCCAGCAAAAAGTAGCTCAGGCCCGGCCCAACCCAGGGGATGTAGCTGATAAGGCTGGTGCTAACCGTGATGGCCCAGTAGGCAAGCTGGTCCCAGGGCAGTAAGTAGCCGGTAAAATTAAAAGCGACCACCAGCAGCAGCAGCGCCACACCAATCAACCAGTTAGACGTTCGGCCTTGTTTAAAGCCGCCGGTAAAAAGGACTCGCAGTAAATGCAAAAATGTAGTGATGATGAGCAGATTGGCCGACCAATGATGCATCGCCCGGATGAGCGCACCAAAACGGACCTCGGTTTCCAGGGTTTGGATGCTGGTGTAAGCCCGGTCGATACTGGCTTCATAATGAAACATGAGCAGAACGCCGGTAAAAATCAGCATCACTACCAGCAGCGCCGAGATTCCTCCCAACCCCCAGGTGTAGCTAAAGCGCAGGGCGGTAACCGGCACTTTGGCCGGGTGCAAATGCAAAATCAGGTTGCTGACTACGGCGCGGGTTCGGCTGCGGTTTTGGGCTAACCTGATGGCTTGCGGTTCTGAGATTATCTCCATTGTTTCCACTCCAACCGTCAGTATTTCAGCACCAGCGGGATAAAGGTTAAATATCTTTCGCTGTCAGCGGCGGTCAGGCTGGTATCTACAAATACCCGGCCGCGGATGTCTGTTTCTATGCGGTAAAGCGGCGCGCCAACAATAACGCCGGCGTTGCCCGTGTGGTTGATGTCGCCGGCGCTGCTAACCGCCGCGCCAAAGTTAGTGTCGGCTTTGTTGCCTTCTGCCTGCCAGCTTTGAGGGCTATCGCCGCCGAGACTGTATATAAAAATTGCGCCTTCGCTGGCCTGATCGCCGCTGAAAAAAGGCGCGCCAACAATAAACTCGTCAAGTCCGTCCTGATTAATATCGCCAGTGTGGCTGACTGCCGCGCCAAACCGGGCGTTTTCCTGTTCACCGGCTGCCAGCCAACCCGGGGCGCTGGCCAGGCCGGTTGATGTTCCAAAAAAGAGATAGGCCGCGCCTTCACCGGCCAGATTAATGGCGGCCGCTGGCGCGCCGATAACCACGTCGGCAAACGAGTCGTTATTGACCCGGCCGGCGGTGCTGACCGCCGCGCCAAATTCTGCGCCGGCGTGAGGGCCGGCTACATCCCAAACCGGCAGCGAGGCCAGCCCGCTCGCGCTACCCAGATAAACGTAGGCTGCGCCGGTATCTTCACCGGCGGCGGTATCGAGCATGGGCGCGCCGATGATCACATCGTCAAAGCCATCGCCGTTAATATCACCAGCGGTGCTTACCGCCGAACCAAAAGCGGCGCCGGCCTGCCCGCCGGTAGCAATCCAGGCCGGTGTGTTGCCCGGCCCGTCAACCGAGCCTAAAAATACCAGGGCGGCGCCTTCGGTGAGGTAAATGTGACTAAACCAGCGCGCACCGATGATGACATCATCAAAGCCGTCGCCGTTAACGTCGCCGGCGCGGCTAACCGCGTAGCCTAACTGGGCGTAGCTCTGGTTGCCTTCAACCAGCCAGCCGGGGTTGGGGCTTAACCCGGCGGCTGAGCCGTAATACAAAAAAACACGCCCTTCTTCGGGTTGTTTGCTTTCGTCCGGCAACTCACCGTTGTAGTGATACGCGCCGATGATGACATCATCAAAGCCATCACCGTTGACATCACCAGCGCCGCTGATGGCCGCGCCAAAACGCGCGCCTTTCAAATCACTGCTAGCTGTCCAGCCGGGAACGGTTTCCAATCCCCCGGCCGACCCGTAAAAGGCAAACACCGCTCCACCTTTGATGGAGTCCTGATCGTACTTGGGCGCGCCGATGAGCACGTCGTCAAAGCCATCGCCGTTAACATCGCCGGCGCTGCTGACGGCCGCGCCAAATTCGGCTCCGAGCTGGTCGCCGCAGTAATCCCAGTCAAAGGTGATGCCGGTGGCGGCGGTTGCCAGTGACAATGTTAACAGCCACAGACTGAAGGCGGGTGGCAGGTAACGGGCCAGTTTCACGGTCGGTCTCCCTCCGGTCAGGCATTTTCCAACTTTGGCGAACGGTAGCTGCATTCCAGCCGGGCCTGTATTACAAGTTGGCCCAGTTGATAGTAGTCGGTGGGGTGCAGCAGGCCGGCAGCGAGCCAGTGTTTGGGTTCCAGACAGCGGCGGCCAAAAAAGTGGGGGTGAGTGGTGAAATGACGGCCGCAAATTGGGCAAACAAGCGGTTTCATAGGCTGGCTCCGGCCGGGACAGGCCAGCGGCCTGTCCCGGCAATTTTTGGGAAGCAGATGTTAGTTTTTGATCACGATCGGCAGGTAGATGCTGGAATTGCGCAGCAAGTCCGCTTCGGCCTGGGTTTCAACCACAATCAGGGTGATGGTCTTTTCTGTTGACCAATTGCCTTCATTGTCCATCGCTTTAAAGCCGATGCTGTGCTGGCCCGGCACAAAGGCCCAGCCCGGTTTCTCGCATTTGTTGGTGTTGCCGCAGAAGTTAGCCTGAGCGACAGAAATGCCGTCGGCGGTGGAGGTAAGGGTATCTGATACGGGCAGGGTAGAGGACCACTGGTATTGCACAATGCCGTTCACGCCGTCTTCGCCCATCCGGTCAAGGTCTCTGGCGGTGCCAACCAGAACGACGTCCTCGTTCAATTCCTGGATAACGATGTCGTGGCTGGTGTAGAGGATGGTGGCGGTGGGATCAAATTGAATATCTGAGTCATCCGGCAGGTACAGCAAGCGACGGTACCAGATGTCGCTGTCGTGGATCAGTTCGTGGCCGTCGGGCAGAATTTCCTCTTGCCACTGGTTCCACACGTTGTAGGCAAAAGTGCCGCCGGGGTTGAGTACCACGCTGGCTTCACCGGAGAGGTCATCGGTTGCATTCTCCAGCCACGGCCAGCGCGGCTCAACACAGGTTGCCCAATCCACCTCTCCGGTAATAGGATCGGGGTTGCAGTCGTCCGGATCGTTGACGTAATCGAACCACTCAAGAGTATCGCCGTAGTCTGTGGCGCGGCTGTAGAACAGGTCAAGCGGCACCGCCTCGCCTACGTCCACGGTGGTGTTGTCGCCGGTTTCGTAAACCAGGTAGTACTTGGAGGGGTCAATGGCGGAGTCATCATCATAGGGCAAGGCATCATCCGAAGTGAAATTGATCGCGTCGGCGTTGGCGGTCAGCCAGTCGGTGCGGATGGTTGAGTATTGCTTCAGGCCGCCGGGCGGGCTGTAGCGCGGATCGAGGATGGTCACTTTGTTGCCGGTTAACAGCGAGAGGTTGCGGGCCTGCTCAAAGTCGCCGGGGCCGTAGTCCCAGAGCATCGGAATATACTCACCCGTTTTAATGGGATCATAGTAGTACTCCAGGGCTTGTACGCCTTCACCGTCCGGGTAGGTGGTCCAGGTGAGGCCGCCGTCAAACGAGCGTCGCTGGTACAGGTTGTAGTGGTCGTTGCCAACGCTGTTTGATTTCCAGTTGGGCGACCAGGCGTACATCATCATCACCATATCACCGTACAGGAATCCGCGGTGGCCTTTGGCCACGTCAAAGGGGTTTTCCCAGGATTGGTCGTCCAGATCGTTATCGGCTTCGCAGCCGTCAATGGAGGAACTGCCGTCACAGTTGCGCCATTCCCTGACCTTGGGGAAGTCGCCATCAGATTCAGGAATGGTGCCGTCATCGGCGACCGGGAAGAGGGCCGCACATGCGTCATTGCCGGAGGCCCCATCACAAGTAACGATGGTGCTGCCGGAGATGTTAATGGCGGGGGCAATGCACAACCCCTTGAGATAGTTGGGGTTGGAGCCGTCGGTGTAGACCCACTCATCGCACTCCATGTTCTCAAAGGCGAAGGGGTTATCAACGGTTGGATCGAAGTCATCCGGCACGACCATGCGGCGCAGCATGATGTCGGCTGGCCCGCCTTGCCAGATGATGCCCTGCTTGTAGATCAGTATCCCGGCGAGACCGCTCTGGTTGATCTCATCGTTAGTAATGTTGGAGATGTTGTTCAGCGTCAGGGCGAAGCGGCGGGAGATCTCGGTGAGGTAGTATTCGTAGCCGGTGACCGGGTCCAGTTGAACATCAAAGAACTCGCCCGGATTGCATACGATGCCGGGGTGGGTCTGATCGGTGGTGATAAAATACGGGCTGCATTTGGCCGGCTGGTTGAGCATACCGCCCTGCTGCACAACATACGGAGAGGTATCTTCAATATCAAGCTCTGCATTCACGTGCAGATTGTACGGCTTGGCAAAGTCAAAGGAGTGATAGAGCATATCTTTGCCGATGTCGATCGGATCGTACTCCTCACCCTCCTCAACCGTAATCCCCAACGCTTTGGTTTCCTCAGCCGCCAGGCTCAGCCAGGCACTCTTTTCCACTACCTCGTCGCCATCCAGATCGACGGCTTCCGGTGGGGTGTAGGGCTTGATGGCCATGCGCACGCGGGTGGATGCCACCCGGCCAATCATCCAGCGCCCGTCCTCGGTGACGCAGATGTTCAGCGTGGTGCCGCCGGGGTTAGTCCATGGCGCATAGGTTGTGCAGAAGTCAGCGTCCGCTTCAGGCCCGGTCAGCCCATCCAGGTTTGCGGTGATGTTGCTGTGATCCCAGTCGTCAATGCTGTCAAAGTCAATCCAGCAGAAGGGGTCCTCCGGCGAGCCGTTCGTCCCTGTGGAGGCTTTGCACATATCATTGTCGGTCAGGCGGACGGGCATCGCCATCGGCACGTAGGGCTTGGGGCGATCCATCTCAATGCCCATCGCAATTTCGTAGTCTTCAATCAGTACAGGGCCATCTGCGGGCAGATTTTCCGTATCAGTCCCGTCCGGAAAGACCAGGTCAAAATCGGCGAAGGTGATGTAAGAGTACCAGATGTCGGTTTTGGCATTGGCGATGGCGCCGGACCAGCCTTCGCCGGGGCCGAGACCTTTACCGGGGCGCAGACCTTCGGGGTCTTCCTGCCAGGTCAGGGCGCAGCCGGCCCCGCCCGCGCAGTCCACCGCCGGCAGGTTGGCATCGCGCACGCCGGACGTCAGCCGTTCGGGCGCGGTCCAGACCACGTGGGAGGCCTCGATGTAATCTGGCGTCATCGGGTCATCGCTGGGGAGTAGTTTGCCGCGGGCCGTCCAGATGCAGGAGTAGGGAATTTCACCGATTTCGGGGAAGCCCTGCTCGGTGTAGTTCACTGACCCTTGCGCGCCGCCAACGCCAAACAGGTCGTACAGGTACATGGCGTTCTTACCGTAGGTGTCTTCCATGTCGGCCAGATAGTCACTATAGGTATCGATGTTATCCGGGGTAGACAGGGAATACAAGGGAAAGCCACTCTGGCAGTATTTGCTGGCCCAGACAGCCAGCACCTTGTCCTCCGCTACCTGGTGAACCACGTTGTGTACGTCGCCGGGGTAGGGGTGGCCATTGGCCAGGGTAAAAGACGATAAATCCTGCGAGCGGGACAGGTTTTCGGTGCGCCAGGTGGTGCCGTCATCCAGTGAGACACCAACAAAGGCATCGAAATGGCCAAAGGAGATGCCGCCCTGGATGCTGAGCATATCCTCAGCCACAACTTCATGCTCCCCGCCGATGTCATCAATGTAAACCGAAAACAGCGGCTTGGCGTAGTCGCGGGCTTCATAGGCTTCGGTGCCGGCGCAGGTTTGCTCATCAGTCCACGGGTCATCAAGGCCTTCGTCAAGGCAGTAGTTGGCCACCGGTTTGACCTCGCCGGTGGAGGCCTGGGCCGGCACGTAAAAGTCCATCATATAAATGGCGGCTTTTTCGGTTTCGGCGTCCGGCGTTTTGGAGATATTACGCCGGAACAGCACGCCATCTTCGGCGTAGGCAATGCCGGTTGCCAGGGCAAACAGCACAAATATCAGTATCAGATTTTTTGGTTTCATAGGTTGCGGCCCTCCCTGTGTGCCACAATGAACAGCATCATTTACCTAATTTTTTGGCACTTTACTCTGACCCAGGCCCACTCCAGTGTGGCCGGGGCCAACAAAATGAACAAGAGTTGCAGTGTGCTGGTAAATTTATTTTTAACGTGATCGACGTTGCCCAAAGTTATTTCTCCTTTCCAACATTGCTCGCTGTTGAAAACTGTTTTCCGCGGGTGTTTTAAATGATGGTTTTTTGACCGCCGATAATCGCTTTAATCACATCAACCAGCTCATCCACGCAGCGCAGTTTAAAGGTTTGGCTGCACATTAACACGGCGTCGTTGGTGTCTGCGTTGAGCAGCATAATTGACGCCTGGCGCTGGTTTTTGAGATGAGTGGTTAAGGCCGGTAATTCCGGGCCATTCAAATCAAGAATGATCAGGCCGCAGGGCAGGGTGTTTAACTGCTGGTGGAAATCGGGGCTGGCGCTGGAGAGCCGGGCGGCGGTAATACTGGACGTATTTTGCAAACAGGCGTCAATGACATCGATGACCAGGGTTTCACCAACAAGCACTACGGTTTGCCGGGTGTCCATATACTTTGCTCCGTGGAATTTGAGTTGACCGGTTAAGATTGATGGCGAGACGTGGCAGATGTGGCGGATTACGGCCTGATATCTGGCATGGTATCAAACTGATGGGGGGGTCTCAATCGCTCGTGGGTAGCGGCAGGCATTAAAAAAGAGCGATGTTACCATCGCTCCGGGGCAGGTACTGACTAATTGCTAGGGGTAAACGAATTAGGTCGGTCTTAATCTGGCGGGCGGGTTTTACCCGGCGGCGGGATTAGCCCGGCCCGCATAGCGTACAGGGCGGCTTCGTGGCGGTGGCCCAAATGTAATTTGGCCAGAATATTGCGCATATGCGTTTTTACGGTGTGAATGCTCACCGTCAGCCGTTCGGCAATTTCCTGGTCTGTTGCGCCTTCGGCAGCGCAGCACAACACTTCCTGCTCGCGGCTGGTCAGAGCCACCCGGCTGTCTTCCGGCAAATGCTGAACCTGCTGACTCATGCGCCGAAACTCTTCCAGCATCCGGCCGCCCAGCGCCGGCGTGATGGCGGCTTCGCCCTGCACCGCGCCGCGCAAAAGCTGGATCAAATCCGGGGAGCGAATATTTTTGAGCAGATACCCCTGCGCGCCGCTTTTGATGGCATCAAACAGTTTTTCGTTTTCGTCACGTACCGTGAGCATTACAATGGCCACCGCGGGCATCTTGTTTTTGATTTCCTGGGTGGCTTCCAACCCATCGCAGCCGGGCATGGTCACATCCATCAAAATCAAATCCGGCATCAATTCCTGAGCTTTGACCACAACTTCCAGCCCGTCGCTGGCCTCACCCACAACTTCAAAATCTGGCTGGGAATTGAGAATAGTGGCCAGCCCTTCTCTAAAAAGCTGGTGATCATCGGCCAGGAGCACCCGGATTTTTTTCATCGATGGACGTCCTTTGCTATGTTGATTTTGGTGAGCGGCCAGGTGAGGGTAACGCGGGTACCCGCGCCCGGCCCGGAAGTAATCACCACCCGGCCGCCAATGCGGGCAGCCCGCGCCCGCATAATGCTCAGCCCAAAATGATCGCCGGCGGCCGGCCGCTGCGGATCAAACCCCTGGCCATCATCGCTGATGTCGATTGAACCGTGGGCATCAAAAATGCCCAACCGCACCGTAATTTTGCCGGCCTGCGCGTGGCGGCTGGCATTGATGAGCGCCTCCTGCACCACCCGCACAATCTGTTCGATGTGGTCCGGCGGCACAAAAACCGGGTTAGCCAGCTCGGAAACCAGTTCAATGGGCGTGTCGCTGTTAATGTTTACTTTTTCCACGGTATCGGCCAGCCACGTTTGGAGCGATTGGTGGGGCTGCGGATTTTGGCGCAGGCTGGCAATCGACTCGCGCACCTCTTTGGTAGCGACGTCAATCGTCTGGCGAATCCTGGCAAATTCCAACAAAATCTCGGGCGGCTCGCCGTTTGCGGTTAATTGAATCACCTGATCAATTTGATAGCCCAAAAAACTAAGGGTTTGGGCCAGCCCGTCGTGCATTTCAGAGGCAATGCGCTGCCGCTCTTCCAGCGCCGCGGCAACCTGTACCTGCCGGTGCAGGTAGGCGTTTTCCAGGGCGATGGCCGCCCGGTTAACAAAACTTTCGGCCAATTGAACTTCGTCAGACCGCCACCGCCGCGGCCCGTTCCGGTCGATGATGAGCAAAAACTCCCCGGCCGATTTATTAGTCAGTTTGAGCGGCAGGCACAGCATCGCCGCATGTGGAAATTGATCGGTAACCTGCACCGACAGCCGGTGATCGGTGGTGCTATTTTCAATGGCCACGGTCTGCGGCTTGGCCAGCATGTCCTGGCACAGCAGCGAGTTATGCAGCCCATCGAGCGCCTGTTTGGTGGCGAGTGGGTCCAGCCCGTACCGGGATGTGCAGGTTATTTGCCCGCCGGTTGCGGGCTGGCACAGCGCCAGGGCAATATCGCCGCCGAGCAGTTTGGCCGATTGTTCAGTTAAATGGCGCAGGATGGTGTCGGCGTCGAGCGTGGTGGTGAACTGTTCGCTAATGGCGTGGAGCAGGGCCAGCCGTTCGGCCCAGTATTCTGTTTCGCGGTGCAGCCGGGTAATTTCGGCTTCGGCCTGTTTGCGTTGGGTAATATCCTGAAACACCACCACCGCGCCAATCAGTTCGCCGCTTTCACGCAGCGGCGAGCTGATATGCCGCACCGGAAAGCTGGAACCATCCTTTCGCCAGAAAACCTGGTCATCACCCTTGCAGACAGAGCCGGATTTGTAACCGGCGTGCAGCGGGCATTCAGCTTCGGGGTAGGGGCTGCCATCGGCTTTGGAATGGTGCCAGGTGGCGTGGCTGGGCCGGCCAATGAGGTCATCCACGGTGTAGCCCAGCATTTCCGCCGCGGCCCGGTTAACAAAGGTGTGGCTGCCGTTTAAATCCACGCCAAAAATGCCCTCGCCCGCGGAATTTAACATCAGTTGGTGGCGGCGGCCCAACTCGGCCAGCGCGTGTTCAACCCGGGCGCGCAGTTCAACTTCGCGGGTTAATTCGGCGGTGCGCTCGGCCACCAAATCTTCCAGATGGTTGCGGTACAGTTCCAGCGCTTCGGTGGCGCGTTTGTTTTCGATGAACAGTTCGCGAATGTAAACGTAGCCCAGCAGCGGAATGGCCAGCATATGAAAACCGTTGCCGATGGGGCACAGGATTTCGCCGTAGGCTTTATCGGTTAAAAAGTTGATCAGAATCAACACCTCGCCCAGCAGCAAAAACGCCAGCGCCACAATCACCACATTGCGCAGCCAGCCAGATTTATTGAGCAGCAGCCCAATCGCGGTGGCCAGCAGCGCCGAAATTGCGCCGTGATACAGCCATGCCGCCCAGGTTTGATGGAATTTCAGCTCGGGCGCGGCGGTGCTGACGCCAAGCCAGTACCACGCCGCAACGACAAAACAAAAAACCGTGGCCCCCAGACCAATTTTTAAATAGCGCTGGGCCACCCGTTGGTCATCGAGCAAATAGCGCAAAAACGCCGCCGCCACCACCGTTGCTGCGGCCATCGTTAGCCCGTGTTCCAGCGGCTCGGAAACAAAAGAACCGGACCGGGCATCAGCGCCGGTGATCATTTGCATGGCCACATGGCCAAACATGTAAAACTCGCGGCCAAACGCCAGGCCAAAGCCCCAAACCAGCCACGCCTCGCGGGGCAGATCATATTGGCGCTGTCGCAGCCAGGCAATGGCCAGCAGAATGGCCCACAATACGGCCGCCAGCCCGTAACGCACCAGATTGTTATCCAACTGCCCCGGCCCGCCGGCAAATTGAGTTATCAACTCCAGAAAAAAATTGGCTTGACCGTCCATAGTGTCTACCCCGAAGCACGGCGCTTGTCACATTGGGGGAGATGCAATTCCCCCCTTAATTCACAGTACGCTTTCATATGAAATTTACAAGTGTCTAATGTCATCTGTTTTTAGTGACATTTGGCACAAATTTTAGTGATAAATGACACTTGCCGCGATGGTAGTAGAACTCTTATTGTAAGTATACGGCCGATTTGTGTTTTCTATTCAGCAGGTTGAGGTTAAAAATGAACAATCAAACCACGGACCAATGTCGAACTCCGTCTCTGCGGCAGCCCTGCCGCGCTCAGAAAATTGTGGCCATTCTGGCTTCCGGTTTGTTGTGTGCCGGTTTTGGGCTGATGCTGCTGGCCCAGTTAACCGCCCCCGGAGCGGCAGTCGCCGCGCTGCAAACCACCCCCTCCGCCAATGCGCTCACCATCGAGGTGACACCCGCGCCGCGGGCCGTGGGCTGGGTGACAGATCTGGACGGCCGGGCTTATTTTGATGGCTCCACCATCCATGCCGGCGTGTTCAAGGAGCATCGTTACCTGGGGGCGCTGCAATTTGACCTGTCGGCGGTGCCGGCCGGCGCCACAATCCTGTCCGCCGA
>CAYOXS010000035.1:25902-29317 GCA_964407935.1 uncultured Caldilineaceae bacterium | reverse complement strand
GAGTTTAGAGAAATAAAGTAAAAAGGCGGCTTGTGATTTGCACAAACCGCCCGAAGGCAGAAGATGTTAAGGTATGCCAACCGACAACATATCTGCCACCGAACAGCTTAACAAGTTAATAGCATTTCGCCAAATCATCTATGATGAGGTACTGGAGCAAGCCAGGGATGCCCAGTTTGAAACCGTTGATAGCCTGCTTTTGAGTGACCATCCCCGCTCCTATGCCGAATTGAGCCTGTCGCCGGTCTTTCGACGGCAGTGGTCCAGTTTGTACGATGCCCTGCAAAGAGGCGGGCAGGCTGAGGAGCGGTTGGGGTGCTTACTGGTCGCCCAAATTCCAGCAGCGGGTGTACAAGTTTGTCCGCTGGATACAACGATGTGGGTGCACCCCGGCAGCCGGACCTTGTCGGATCTGGTTTATGGGCGTAGTCCGACCCAAGCCGTCAAACAACACTCCATCGTGAAAGGCCATCAATACGCGCTGTTGAGTTGGAGCCCGGAGGCGGACAGCAGTTGGTCGCCAGTGGTTTTGAGCCAACGGGTCAAGGCGGATGAGAGTGCGCTGGCGATTGGGGTCGAGCAGGTCAAGCAGTTGTGTCGTTATCGGACAGGAGCCGGGTTGACGGTTATCCCCGCCGATGGCAGCTACGGCAATCATCACTTTCTGGGGCCGCTCAAAGGGATCAACTGTGCCATCGTGGCTCGTTTGCGGCGGGATCGGGTGCTGTATGGGCCACCCGGCGCCTATGGAGGACGCGGACGTCGTCCCGTCCACGGTGATCGTTTCGCCTTCAAAGATCCCAACACCTGGGGAAATCCGGTCGAGCAAATCGAGTTCAACCATCCCAGGTGGGGACAAGTTCGCTTGCGTCGCTGGAACAATCTGCACGCCAAACAAGATGCCCAGACCTCCTTTACCGTGATCCAGGCCGAAGTCCATCGGGAGCGGGAAAAGCCGACCGATCCCTTGTGGTTAGCTTATGTCCCGGCCCCGGAGCAGGATCATTACCCCCTCCGCGAGGTCTGGGCTTGGTTCACCCATCGTTGGCCAATCGAACCGTCGATCCGCTTTCGCAAACAGCACCTGGCCTGGACGCTGCCTCGTCTGCAATCGGCGCAGGCTTGTGACCGCTGGACCCGGCTGGTCGATCTGGCCGGTTGGCAACTCTATCTGGCCCGCAACCTGGTTCAAGACCAGCCCTTGCCCTGGCAGAAGTGTCAGCCTCAACTCTCCCCGGCACGGGTACAGCGCGGTCTGGCAGCGCTTTTTGCCCAGTTTGACAGCCCGGCCCAACCGCCCAAACGACGCGGAAAGGCACCCGGTTGGCCGGCTGGACGACCCCGTCAACGACCGAAACGTTACAAACCGGTCAAAAGAGGCCAGGCCCAGGCTTCACCAGCCTGATTTTGGCACCAAATGCTATTGTTAAAGTACGTTAGTTCCTCTGAGCAATCTGCTCAGTTACTTTCTGTTGTCTAAACTCAAGTTCAGATGGACGGTCGTTTATAAGTTTTGCCGAAATTTATATAGTGCTGTATATTTTGATGTTTTAAGATTCAATATGGTTTTTCGAGATTCCCCTGAGGAAGAGTTAACTTGATTATTCGTCATAAAAAAGTTGGGAAAATACAAATCAACTATCCCGTAAAAGTGATACACGCTTCTTCCGGAAGGGGAAGTGATAAATTACGAGAATTATGGATTTATCGTGAATTAGTATATTTTCTAAGTTGGCGCGATATAAAGGTTAGATATAAACAAACGGCATTGGGGATTGGTTGGGCTGTTATTCAACCGTTTTTTACGATGGTTGTGTTTAGTCTCTTCTTTGGAAAACTGGGCCAGATTCCATCCGATGGTCTTCCCTATCCGGTGTTTACATATACGGCTCTACTCCCGTGGACCTTCTTTGCAAATAGCCTTTTTATGGCCTCAAATAGTCTTGTAAATAACACAAACCTAATCACAAAAGTTTACTTTCCTCGGATAGCTATTCCATTGTCAACAGTAATTTCAGGCCTGCTCGATTTTTTGATCGCTTTCATCGTATTGCTGGGTATGATGATATTTTACAAAATCTGGCCTACTACAGCGATAATTTTCCTTCCTCTATTTTTGTTGCTTGCAATGATGACCTCATTGGGGACAGCATTATGGTTTTCTGCGTTAAATGTTCAATATCGGGATATTAGATATGTGATTCCGTTTTTGACTCAGTTTTGGTTGTTTATGACCCCGGTAGCATACCCCAGCAGCTTGCTTTCTGAGTCTTGGCGTGTACTATATGGTTTGAATCCAATGGTTGGTGTAGTGGAAGGATTTCGCTGGGCGCTTTTAGGGACAGCCTCTCCCTCAGCCACAATCGGCGTTTCTATTGGTGCCGCAAGTGTTTTTTTTATTGGCGGAGTAATATATTTTCAAAAGATGGAAGAATTTTTTGCTGATGTAGTGTAGAGAAACAAATATGGGCATCGCTATAAAAGTCGAAAATTTAAGTAAGCAATACAAAATTGGGGTTAAGCGACTTCCTTATGAGACAATCCGCGAACGTATCAGTACAACTCTAAGCAATATATTCAACCCGTCTCCAGTCTTAAACCACATTTCTCAATTCTGGGCACTCAAAGACGTGTGTTTCGACGCTCAACATGGCCAAACAATTGGCATTATAGGCCGGAATGGGGCGGGTAAATCCACACTACTCAAACTTCTCGCTCAAGTCACGAAACCAACGTCTGGTCGGATTGAGATTCATGGCCGAGTTGGATCGTTGTTGGAGGTTGGCACTGGTTTTCATCCTGAATTGACTGGTCGTGAAAATATCTATCTTAATGGCGCTATCCTTGGTATGAAAAAAACTGAAATAGATCGCAAATTTGATGAAATCATTTCTTTTGCTGAAATTGAGAGATTCTTGGAAACGCCGGTTAAACGTTATTCTAGTGGGATGTATATGCGCCTTGCTTTTGCTGTTGCCGCCCATCTCGAACCAGAAATATTATTGGTAGATGAGGTGCTGGCCGTGGGTGATGCCGCCTTTCAAAAAAAATGTCTGGGCAAAATGAAAGATGTAGCCGGTAGTGGGCGAACTGTATTATTTGTTAGCCACAATCATCAGGTTGTCCGCAGATTGTGTGAGCGGTCTATCTGGCTGGAGGATGGTCACCTTAAACAGATTGGTCCAACAGAAGATGTAATTGAAGCTTATCTACAAACTGTTAATACCGATGTAAAGGCCGAGGATATTCCCGCCGCCCCTCCGGTTCACGATCCTTCCAACCCGCTCAGATTCTTGAGATTAGCGGTATGCGACTCATACGGTAATCCTGCGGTTTTGTTATATGGAGAGCAATCATATTATGTTGAAATTGAATATGAATTTGTTCAGCCAATAAAGAGTGTCAGACTTGCCGT
>CAYOXS010000035.1:15620-25892 GCA_964407935.1 uncultured Caldilineaceae bacterium | reverse complement strand
TTCGCACTTCACAGGATGTAGATGCTTTTCTCACAACTGATTGTGATGTTACCTTGGAAAGAGGACAAGATCGTACGCCAGGTCGTTACCTAGCTCGCTGTGAAATTCCCGCAAATTTGTTGTCTCAAGGGCGTTATCGAATTAGTGTCTGGGGTGCTGTTACGCACGTTCGCCAGTTGTGTCGCCGCGATGATGCTCTGATTGTTGATGTTCAATATACTAAAGGATGGATTATGCAGGATATTCGTAATACTGCACTCAATCCGCTTTTAACTTGGCACACTACACGTCTTGAAAACAATTGAATTCGGGAAGAGATAATGAGAGTAATTTGCACAACCGTTATTCGTGGCGCAGAAAAGTACCAATTTAGCGGAAGGATTATTGAGATTGATCTGCCCAGTGGTGAGATCATAATGTCAATGAATTTACCAGATAAGGGTTCTATTATTGGACCTAGAGGGGGCAGCAGGGGGGGGCGCGGGGTAAGAGTTTTTAGAAACAAAATTTATGTCGCCATTTATGATCGTATTCTTGTTTATGATATTGACTGGAATTTGATTTCTGAGATTAAGCACCCCCATGTGGTTGGACATCATGAGATACAGGTAGATGAGGAAGGTATCTGGTGTTGTAGTACCTTGATAGACGCGGTGTTTAAGCTGGATTTTGAAGGCAAGGTCTTATTCGAGTGGTGGGCCTCGGAGGATCCCCAATTCTTGAAATGGGTAAAGGCGAACAAATATGTTTGGGATCGTAGTATTGATTATTCTACATACGCCCCTCATCCAGATTGGGAAGGACATCCAAATCATCAGTTCCATATCAACAGCGTTTATGCAGTTAATGGTAAAGTATATGCTTATGATTTGGCTCGGGCCGCTTTGTTTGTAGTATGGCCTAATTTCAAACCAATTGTCAAAAATCTAGCTTGGGATCACGCTCACAATGTGTGTCCGGGTGGACAAGAGGATATTCTCGTAAACGTATCGGCAAACCAGAGCTTTGAAATATGGGGTGTACCGATAGGTCCAAAAAAACTTTTCCGACGACCATACTTAAAGCGGAGAGTGCTGGTTACCCGGGGAGAAGGAAGAAGCACTCAATTTAGCAAAAGTGGTTGGATTCGAGGCCGGATTGATTTAGGAGCAGATGAATTTATTGTTGGTTCAAACCCGGCAAGCCTACATCATATACGGGCAAATCACGTGGCTCAATCTTGGTACATCAGCGATAAAGTAAATGAATCTGTTCATGGGTTAACATTAAAGCACTTATAGTTTGGCCTGGTTTAAATTATAGAAAAATCATTTTTGAATTTATACAATCTTTTGAGAAATATGTCCTTACATTGCTCCAGCTTAAGTTTTTCGCTGTGGATTGCATGATGTGTATCTAACTTCTCGATTAGGTTGATACTACAATTAAAGTTCAAGAACTAAAAAACTCAAGAACTAACTTTTGTATCGATTCTAGCCTGGAAAAATTCTTGGCTATTGTGTGAAGTGACAGTCTCTGAGCTAGCTTTTCGGGTTTCTGAACGACGAATTTAGCGCAATTTGATGACTTTTATTTACAGGATAGAGCGTGGTTACATTAATACGTAACCCATTCATTACCGAGTCTTAGCCTCTGTTGTTTAACATTTTAACAAAGCCACATTTTATGAAAAAAATTATTAAAGTACTCCTGCAAGTGGTCTTGCATAGCCCCTTGCTCAGATATCTTGTTTATTTTTCTTCCGCGCGTTCTTTGACCGCCAAATATTATCCTGGTTGGCATCTGGGAACCGGACAACTAGGATCAGCCCCCATCTTACAATTCCGAAGGTATATTTGGCAGAATTTAAAGAAACCAGTTGTTATACCATGGTTAAAAAGTACCAAGGTGATGGCGTATCCGAACGAGGAAATTAGTCGATCTATATATTTAACCGGTTTATACGAGCCAAATCAGTTTGCCTATTTGAATAAAGTGCTAAAACAGGATATGACATTTATTGATATTGGAGCAAATTCAGGTCTTTACTCTTTGTTTGCAGCCAAAAAAATTGGAAAAAACGGGGTGATTTTAGCAATTGAACCAAGTCGAAGAGAATTTGAGAAGTTGGGAGTCAACAAAAAAAATAATTCCCTTACAAATCTTCGATTGCTAAATATGGCAGTCTCGAATTTTAGCGGAAACGCAGACCTTCTTGTTGCTTCACATGAATTTCCCGGTCATAACACTTTTGGCAAATTTGGTTATGAATGCGTGCGGCCAATTAGGACAGAAAGTGTGAGAGTTGAGAAACTGGATAACATCATCCCTCAACAAAAATTACAAACAGTTGATTTTATAAAAATTGATATTGAAGGCTCAGAGTATCATGCTTTGCTGGGTGCATTAGAAGTATTAAGAGAGCATCACCCAACGGTGCTACTTGAACTATCAGATAGAACTCTTAACAATCAAAATTCTACCAGTAAACAGGTCTGGGATCTATTAATGGAGAATGGCTACAAAGTTTACAGATTTGACGATAATACAGGTGAGCCAGTACCTGCTAAACGGCTGGACTATTTTGACGCTGAAAATATAGTAGCTGTATACAAAGGTTAATTGTCATTTTAAATAATGAAATCCTTAATCCCTAGAATTCTTTCAACATTTGGTTTTGAATTAAGACGAATTTCTGATGCACGAGTTCGTCATTCTGACAAAGCGTCGTTACAGGTAGCAGTTGAGAATGGGCTCAACGTAAATACGGTAATTGATATAGGTGCCGCTTTTGGATATTGGTCGCGTATGGCAATGAGCTTTTTTCCACATGCGCGATATATTCTAATCGAGCCTCTGCCGCAATACGATGATTGGCTCAATCCATTGCTGACCGAATTTCCAAACTTCTCTCGTATCAAAGCTGCCGCCGCTGATCGTGCAGGTACTCTGACCTTTAACCTCCACGAAGATTGGTGCGGCTCATCGTTACTGCACGAAACCGAAGGTTCATCAGTTGACGGCAAACCGATTGAGGTGAAATCTATCACCTTAGATGAGGTAGTCAAGCAACAGAAGCTGGAGGGACCGTTTTTTATCAAACTTGATGTTCAGGGATCTGAAAATTTAGTTTTGAGTGGCGCCACCACTATTTTGCCGCAAACTGCCTGCCTGCTTGTTGAAACCTCAATGTTCGAGTTCTATAAAAATGGCCCACTTATTCATGATATCCTTGCTACCCTGCGCCAGTATGATTTTGTAATCTATGATATTTTAAATTTGCAATATCGGTTGCTGGATAATGCTTTATCACAGGCAGACTTGATTTTTGTTCCATCTGACAGTCCTTTAAGGCAGTACCACATTTACGCCTCACCAGATCAACGTCTACAGCAGAACAAAA
The DNA here is from genome assembly GCA_964407935.1 of uncultured Caldilineaceae bacterium. Classification (GTDB taxonomy): domain Bacteria; phylum Chloroflexota; class Anaerolineae; order 4572-78; family J111; genus J095. The sequence continues at coordinate 22,510 of CAYOXS010000035.1, read as the reverse complement.
GTTTCATCCGGGATCGAAACCGTAACAAATGAAAAAAGGTCTCTGTTGCCCAACATTAGCTCAGCTTCCCCCTCCTCCACCGGGTAAAACTGGTTGGCCATGGACGGCGGAAAGTCCTATTTTGCCCCAAATAAAGCGAGATGGTAAAACTTGGCCCCTTATTAGTGTGGTCACACCCTCCTATAATCAGGCAGCTTTTCTGGAAGCTACAATTCGTTCAGTATTGTTACAAGGGTATCCGAATCTTGAATATGTGATCATAGACGGAGGAAGTACGGATGGCAGCCAGGAGATCATACGCAAGTATGCCCCCTGGTTAACTCATTGGATAAGCGAGCCGGATGACGGTCAATACTCCGCAATTAATCACGGTTTCAAATATACCAAAGGTGAAATTATGGCTTGGCTAAATAGTGATGATATGTATTTACCCAATGCCTTTAAAATCGTTGGAGAAGTATTTACAGGTTTGCGTCATTCAGTTCAATGGATCACAGGAGTGCCAACTTATTGGGACGAATACGGTTATATATTTTCTGTGCAAATGTTTCCACGCTTTAGCAGCCGCCACATTCGGCTGGGATTTCATGATGAACGAGGACTACCCGCAATTCAACAGGAAAGTACATTTTGGGATAGACAATTATGGCTGGATGCAGGTGGTCAACTTGATACGGGTTTTAAATTTGCTGCAGATTACGACCTTTGGCGGAGGTTTGCAGCTAAGGCGGAATTGTATCTGGTTAATGTCCCTCTTGGCGGATTTCGAGTGCATAGCAATCAAAAAACGGCATTTCATCTGAATAACTATTATGCTGAAGTTGACCAGAGCTTATCAAAAGATAAGTTGCTATGGTTAAACCGGGTATTAAAAACAGCCCAGGGACAACGAGTGCTTAAGTTTTACAATAAATTTCGGCGTTGTAGTGCAGTAATAAGCTATAATTTGGATACTGGTTGCTGGGAGGAAGTGACCTGGGAAATTAGTAGATGAAATATGGCTATTCGTTTGATAAAAAGATTATCGATCCCCGACAAGAAATTGACCAACTGCGGTCAATTGAAAATATTTCGATGCCTTTACCCACTGACTCTACTTGGCCCCGTATCACCGTAGTTACCCCATCCTACAATCAGGCGCAGTACATCGAAGAAACCATTCGTTCCGTGTTACTACAAGGTTATCCCAACTTGGAATATATTGTCGTCGATGGCGGCAGTACCGACGGCAGTGTAGAGATTATCAAAAAATATGAACCTTGGCTAGCTCACTGGGTTAGCGAATCGGACCGCGGTCAGGCTCATGCTATCAACAAAGGCTTTGGGCGAGCCACAGGTAGTTTACTTGGCTGGATAAATAGCGATGACCTGTTGCTGCCTAATGCACTTCATTATCTTGCCGCAGCATATCTTGCCCATCCCACTAAAATTCTTTTAGGGGATGTGATTAATCACCGAGAACAACTTGGAATACTTGAACGGACTCGTCAAACCGATGTCACTTTTGAGTCAGTTCTGGAACCCTGGCGCAACAAAAGCCATTGGCAGCAGCCGGGTACTTTTTTCCCGGCGAGTGTGTTTCAAGGCGTTGGTCTACTGGACGAGTCATTACGCTATGTGTTTGATTGGGACTGGATGTGCCGTGCTCTGCAGTCAACAGAGGTTCATTATTTAAGTGTACCAATCGCCCAGTTTCGATTCCACGCTAGCTCCAAGACAGTGGGTGAAGCAGCAAAGTGGGCAGTAGAAGAGCAGGTAGTTCTAGGGCGGTATTGGCCTTTATTGTCAGAAAACAATATGGCTGTATCCAAAGCCGCTTATGAACTATATCAAGCCAAACCTTTTTTTAGATTGCAAAACCTTGACCGGTGGCGAGGTTGGTCACATTTGCAGCGCGCCGTGACCTATCATTGGCCGGTTATCTTTTCCCGCAAATTTCTTGAATTGTTGCCCAGGTCACTTACCCCGTCGATTGTCTTGCGAATCTCCCGATCTATTCACCACGCATTTCTGCGGACGACCAAAGGTTCGCCGTAATGAAAATCGCCCTCCTTAGTAAGGCCGATGCCTCTGGTGGCGGGGCCAGCCGCATAGCCGAGGAATTATCCCAACTGCTCAACAACAGTGGTCACACCGCCCATCATTACCTGTCTTTAAAGCGGGCGGATAATTGCACCGCTCACAGTTTGTACGGTAGTTTCACCTGGGGGCGCCCGTTGCGGCGGTTGCATCACCTGGTTAAACGCGCCGGCTTCCCGGAGTTGATCCCGTGGGAACTATTGCCATTGTATCTTCAGCAAATCCATCATTATGGCCTAATCCATTTCCACGATCTTTCTTCTGCGATTTCTCCATTAACTGTACGCTATTTGGCTCGAAGAATTCCAGCCGTCTGGACATTTCACGATTGTTCTCCCTTTACCGGCGGTTGCCTTTATCCACTGGATTGCCGCAACTACCATATCCGTTGTGGCCAGTGCCCGCAGCTTGGTGAATGGCCGATTGACACCAGATGGGATTTTACCGGCTTTATGCAAGATATTAAGCGTAAAACAGCTCAAGAACATCGATTTTCGGCTGTAGTCCCTTCTTCGTGGATGGTGACCCAGGCAATGTACTCAAAAATGTTTACTACCCCGCCACGCGTAATCCCCAATGGACTAGATTTGCAAACGTTTAAGCCGTTGGACAAATTTGCCATTCGGCGGAAGTTGAACTTGCCCAAAGATCGGTTTATTATTTTGCTGACGGCTGCATATTTGCAGGATGAACGCAAAGGCATCAAATATTCGTTGCAGGCTTTAAACGAGATTGCTGAAATTAATCCTTATATTTTGTTGGTTGGGCATATCGATCAGCAAACCCGGTCATCTTTTACTCGTTTTGATCACTTTTGTACCGGGTATATTGCGGATAATCGCCAAAAGGCAGAATATTTTGCTGTGGCTGATTTGTTCATTTCAACTTCTTTGGCCGAAAGCTTTTCTCTGGTTACCATAGAAACAATGGCTACCGCTACGCCTTCTGTAAGTTTTATTGCAGGTGGTAACACTGATTTGATTCAACACAACCACACTGGCTATCTGGTGCCGCCCAAAGATGTGGCCGGGTTGGTGACCGGTATCAACTTGGCGCTGACCGATGGCCGGGCCGCCGAGTGGGGGCGCAACGCCCGCCAGCGTGCCGAGCAGCTCTATTCGCACGAGATATTTCTAAAAAATCACCTGGCCCTCTACGAGCAGGTGATCCGCGACTTTAAACCACGATGACCAACATCTACTCCTTTGATGTGTTTGATACCTGCCTGGTGCGTACCTTTGCCCACCCGGAAGATTTATTCATCGAACTGGCCCGCCGGCGGCTGCCGCCCGCCGCTACGCTGGAAGAAATCGCCGACTTGGCCCGCCAGCGCGAACAGGCCGAGACCGCCGCCCGCCGCGCCGCCGGCCGAGAAGACATCACTCTGGCCGACATTTACCGCCATTTTGAGCCGGCGCTGGCCGCGCTGCGGATTTTGCCACAGGTTGCCCGGGCTACAGAAGTGACTCTGGAAATCAGTTGCGTGCGCCCCGTTTGGGCCATTCAACAGCGAATCGCTCAATTGCGGCGGCAGGGGCAGCGGATCATTTTTGTCTCCGACATGTACCTGCCCACATCAATTATCCGGCTGATGCTGGTTAACCACGGTCTGGCCCGGCCCACCGACCCCGTTTACGTTTCCGGCGATATCGGGTTGACCAAAGCCTCTGGCCGGCTGTTTGACTTTGTGCTGGCTCAGGAAGGCATTTCGCCCGCTCAACTGCATCACTGTGGCGATAACCCCCACGCCGATGTGATTTCGGCGCGCCGGCGGGGCATCCGTGTAACTTACGTTAACCAGACCCGGCTCAATTGTTTTGAACGCGGTGGGTTACAAACTGATTCGCAAAACAGCCTGCAACTATCGCGGTTGGCCGGAATCAGCCGGGCTACCCGGTTGTCGGTCCCCAATGAAAATTGGCACGCCGACACACTAGCCGGCGTAGTTGCGCCGCTGTTAACATCGTTTGTGGCCTGGGTGCTGCACAACGCCAACCAGCAAGGCTTGCAACGTCTCTACTTTGTCTCGCGGGATGGGCAAATCTTGCACAAAATTGCTTGCGAGTTGGCCCAACATTTTCCCGTACCAGAATGCCACTATTTGTATGGCTCTCGGCAGGCATGGCTGCTGCCGTCAGTCACTACTTGCAACCGGCAAACGCTGGATTGGTTGCTGCTGCACGACCGGACGCTGCTGTCTCTGCTAAAAAAATTGTCCATCGACCCCCGTGAGATTGCCGCGGCATTGCACCGCTATCAATTTGATTCATCGACGCTGAATCGCCCGTTGACCCTTGCTGACGAAGACCGTTTTTGGCAAATGATTGAATCGCCGGATGTGGCCGGGTTGGTGTTACAAAAAGCGGCTTCAGCTCGGGATGCCGTGCTTGCTTATTTTGCCCAGAAAAAACTCACCGATGCGGGTGATTGGGCGCTGGTAGACGTAGGTTGGGCGGCTCGGGGGCAGCGAGCCGTGCGGCAGATTTTGCGCACGCAAAACCCGCATGCCGAAGCACGCGGTTACTATCTGGCCATGTCCGATCACCGCCGGCCCATCATCGAAACCGGCCCATATCGCGTTTTTGTGCCTCCAGACTCAACCTGGCAATTTGACTCTCCGGGCCGAGTTGTGTTGAATAACACCATGCTGTTTGAGCACTTGTTTTTGCTGGCCGATCACGGTACGGTGATGGGTTATCGTTGTCAGGGCAACCAGTGGGAGCCAGAACTGAAAAAACTGCCGCCCGATCCGTTTTTGCAGCAATTCATTCCCCGGTATCAGCACACGGTGCTCAAATTTGCATCAGAAGCGACGCAATCTGGCTTGAGTTTGGCCGATCTGGCCGAGTGGCAGCCGGCTGTGCTGGCCACCACTCGAACTTTTATCTCCCGGCCCACAGCCGCCGAGGCTGAGTTGGCGGCTCAACTGCCAATGGTCGTGGACCAAACTCACGCCGACGACAATTATTACTTTCTGGCGCGAAAATTAACCCTGCGTGATGTTGGCTACATTTGGCGTTACGCTCTGCGTCGGCGAAGCGCCGGGGCAGGGCGGGAGTTTGCGCCGGGTTACGCCTGGCTCGAAGGTTCGCTGGCGTTGTCGCCGCTCTGGATTCGGTGGCTGTTCCGTCCAATCACGCTCGCTCTGCAATTCAAACACAAATATGGCCGCCAGCTTATTTTTGACTGGCTGGCCCGGTTTGTGGCAAAAGAGAACTTATGACTCAACCAACCCTCATTCTCGGTGCCGGGATGACCGGCCTGGCTGCCGGCCTGGCCTCCGGCCTGCCTGTGTTCGAAGCCGCCGAATCGCCGGGCGGTATTTGCTCGTCGTATTATGTGCGGCCCAACACAACTACCCGCCTGCCCGCTGCTCCGGCCGATGGCGAAGCCTATCAATTTGAACTGGGCGGCGGCCACTGGATTTTTGGCGGCGACCCGACCGTGCTGCATTTCATCAACTCGCTGACGCCGGCCAACAGCTACCGCCGCCGTTCTTCCGTTTATTTTGCCGGGCGTGACCTGTACGTGCCGTATCCCATCCAGAATCATCTGAGCTATCTTGGCCCGGATACCGCCGCCCGGGTGCTCACCGAAATTGTCAACGCGCCCCAAATTGCGCCGCGCACCATGGCCGACTGGATTCAGCACAGTTTTGGCCCCACCCTCACCGAGCAGTTTTTTGGCCCGTTTAACAGCCGCTACACGGCCGGCCTGTGGAGCCGCGTCGCCCCGCAGGATGGTTACAAATCGCCGGTCAACGTCTCGCTGGCGCTGCAGGGCGCGTTTGGAACCGCGCCGGCGGTGGGCTATAACGTCACTTTCATTTACCCCCAGGCCGGCCTGAACACGCTCGCCGGGCGTATGGCCGAGCGCTGCGACGTTCGTTTTGGCCGGCGGGTGGTCAAAATTGATGTTACCCGCCGCGAAGTTGAATTTGCTGATGGCTCCGGTCATCATTTTGAAAAGCTGATTTCTACCCTGCCGCTCAACCAGATGCTGGAAATGACCGGCCTGACGCTGGATGCCGAACCCGACCCGCACACCTCGGTGCTGGTGCTGAACATCGGCGCGGTCAAAGGGCCAAAATGCCCCGCCGACCACTGGCTCTACAACCCCGACGCTGAGTCTGGATTTCACCGAGTGGGCTTCTACAGCAATGTCGATGCCTTGTTTTTGCCGCAATCGGCGCGGGCCGCCGGTAACCGGGTGAGCATTTATGTTGAACGCGCCTACCCCGGCGGGCAAAAACCATCAGCCCAGGAAATCCAGATTTACGTCGATGCCGTGGTGGCCGAACTCCAGCAATGGCAATTTATCGCCGCCCCGGAAGTGGTGGACCCCACCTGGATTGACGTAGCCTACACCTGGGCCTGGCCCGGCTCAACCTGGCGACGCGACGCCCTCAAACTACTGGAATCGCGCCAGATTTTTCCGGTGGGGCGCTATGGCCGCTGGGTTTTTCAGGGCATCGCCGATTCGATTCGGGACGGTCTGTTTGCCGGCGCGGCGCTGAAATAAGCCGATGAGTATGGTTGCCGGTGTTCCTGTAATTTCACCACCCCCAACTAGCGCACGTCGTCCCCGCTGGTCGGTGATGATTCCCACCTACAATTGCGCCGATTATCTGCGCCGAACGCTGGACAGCGTGCTCCGGCAAGACCCCGGCCCGGAATTGATGCAGATTGAAGTGGTCGATGATTGCTCCACCCGCGATGACCCCGCGGCCGTCGTCAACGAAGTTGGCCGGGGGCGGGTGCAATTTTATCGCCAGCCGCAAAATGTGGGCGCGATTGCCAATTTTAACACCT
>CAYOXS010000035.1:8899-15520 GCA_964407935.1 uncultured Caldilineaceae bacterium | reverse complement strand
GTGCAATTTTATCGCCAGCCGCAAAATGTGGGCGCGATTGCCAATTTTAACACCTGCATCCGGCGTTCCACCGGGCAGTTGGTTCACCTTTTGCACGGCGATGACCTGGTGGCCGAGGGCTTTTACGAGCAGCTCGGCGCGCCGCTGCTGCAAAACGATGACCTCGGCGCGGCCTGCTGCCGGCAAACCTACATCACCGACAGCGGCCAGCCGCTGGTCACCACCCGTCCGGAACTGCCGCAGTCCGGCGTTTGGGCCGAGGCGCTGGACGTGCTGGCTGTCTCAAACCGTATTCAACCGCCGGCGCTGGTGGTCAAACGCACCGCCTACGAAAAACTCGGCGGTTTTAACCCCAGCCTGTTCCACTCCGCCGACTGGGAAATGCTGGTGCGGCTGGCGGCGCATACCGGCATCTTCTATCACTCCGAGCCGCTGGCTATGTACCGTGTTCACACCGCCTCCGACACCTCGCGGTTGTTGCAAACCGGGGCCAACATGCAGGATGCGCGCCGTTGTATTCAAATTTTTGGCGGCTATCTGCCGGCCCACCGCGCCACCGCGCTCATTCGCCGGGCCCACAGCTACCTGTTTCTGGTGGGACTGCGCCGGGCCGGGCAGGCCGCAGCCAGGGGGCGAGCCGGCATTGCGGCGGCTCAGCTCCGCGAGGCGGCCATCTGCGCCGGGCAGGCGCTCTTTCCCGCCCGAGCGTCCCAACCGTGAAAGTCTCCATCCTCATTGGCACGCGTGACCGAATTAACGTGCTCACCCGCTGCCTCAACAGCGTGCTGGCCCAGGATTATCCCGCCCTCGAAGTGATTGTGCTCGATGATGCCAGCAGCCAGTACCGCCTGGTTGATCTGCTCCGCGCCGAATTTACCGACCCGCGCCTGCGCTGTTTGCGTGTAGACGAATCGCTGGGGGTGGCCGGCGGGCGCAACCGGCTGCTGGCCGAAGCCACCGGCGACATCTTTTGCTTTATTGATGACGATGCGGTTTTTCAAACCACGGATGCTGTCTCGCAGGCGGTGAGCGCGTTTGAGTCTCACCCTACTGTCGGCATTGTCGCCGCCAGAGTCATCGACCACTATCCCGACGGCCGGATTCGGTTGTACCTGCCGTTCACCCAACGGCAAATGAAAAAAGAGCCGCGGCTGATGAGCGAATCCCGGCGGGTGTCGTACTATCTGGGGACCTGCCACGCCATCCGGCGGGCAGTGATTGATGTTTGCGGCGGCTATCTGAGCAACACCAAATTTGGCGAGGAGGAGCTGGACCTGTCTTACCGGGCCATCGAGGCTGGTTTTGAGCTGCTGTACGTGCCGCAGGTCAGTATCGATCACTTTCCGCAGCCGTCGGTGGTGGGCCAGCCGGGGCAGCGCCGCCATATGGAACTGTACTACCACACCTGCAACCGTTTCTACCTGGCTTACAAATATTTGCCCTGGCGTTATGTGCCGGTCTATCTGGCCATCTGGCTGGGGGTGTACGGGGCGCGCGCGCTGCGGCAGCAAGGCTGGCGCGAATTTTTGTTCGGCATTGGTGACGGGCTGCGGCAGCTAAATTCGCTGCAGCGGACGCCGTTGAGCCGGAAGGCCGTGGCTTATCTGCAAAATAATTACGGCCGGTTGTGGTATTGATGAATTTTTGGCAGAAATAAATGCCCTCGCTTCACAAAAAATCCCCCTTTTCCAAATTCAGGTTTTAGTGTACTATATTGCTTCAAATTTCAATTTTCAGTTCAGTATTGGAGCAGAATCATGTCAAAAATCAGAGTTGGTGTATTGGGCGCTACGGGCGCCGTCGGTCAACGATTTGCCCAGATGGTGGCAGATCATCCTTATTTTGATTTGCAGGTGCTGGCCGCCTCCGAGCGGTCTGCCGGCAAAACTTACAAAGAAGCCACAAACTGGGTACTCACTACCCCCATGCCCGAGCGGCTGGCTGATTTGACCGTGCAGGATATGACCACTAACCTGGATTGCGAACTGCTCTTTTCGGCGCTGCCCACCGCCCAGGCCAAAGAGTGGGAAAGCAAGTACGCCGCCGCCGGTTACGGCGTGTTCAGCAACGCCGGCGCGCACCGCATGGACGCCGATGTGCCGCTGCTCATCCCCGAAGTGAATCCGGAGCATTTGGGTTTACTCAAATTGCAGCAGGCCAATCGCGGTTGGGAACGCGGCTTTATTGTGACCAATCCCAACTGCACCTCGATCCCCATGACGATGGCGCTGGCCCCGCTGGTTGGGTTTGGCGTTGAGTCGGTCATTGCCACCAGTATGCAGGCGCTTTCTGGCGCGGGCTACCCCGGCGTGCCCAGCCTGGATGCCATCGACAACATTCTGCCGTTTGTGGCCGAAAGCGAAGAAGTGAAAATGAACGAGGAGCCGAACAAAATGCTGGGCCGCTTCAATGGCCAGCGCATCGAACCCGCCGGAGCGGCAATTAGCGCCCACTGCAACCGCGTGCCGGTCAGCGATGGCCACACGGTCACCGTTTCGGCCAAATTCCGCAATAAACCGTCGCTGGGCGATATTTTGGAGGCGTGGCAAAATTGGAACCCGGTTCCCCAGCAGTTGGGCCTGCCGACCGCGCCCCAGCCGGCGTTAGTGGTTCGGCCCGAGCAAAACCGGCCCCAACCCCGGCTCGACCGCGACACCGGCGGCGGGATGGCTACCGTCATTGGCCGGCTGCGCCCCTGCGCGGTGTTTGATGTCCGTTTTGTCTGCCTGGCGCACAACACCATCCGCGGCGCGGCGGGCGGTTCGGTGCTCAACGCGGAATTGATGGTGGCTCAGGGCATGCTCGATGTCTTTAAGCCGGAGAATCTGGCTGTTTCGGCCTGAGACAGTGGCCGGCTAACGGGCTTTGACTCCCCCTTAAAATCCGCTATACTCCAAATTCTGAAATGAGTTGTAAAGCGCCGAACGGCCGGGGGGGTTGGGGGTAGTTCCCCCCAATTCCCTCCCCAACTCATTTTGGTCGCACCCAAATCTAATCTCACATTCGTCCTGCGTAAACCGTAAAAAGTGCGGTTTACGCAGGATGCTTTATGGCTATGTATCTCAAATCACTTGAAGTCCAGGGTTACAAATCATTCGCCAACAAGGTCGAATTTATTTTTGACAAAGGGATTACCGCCGTGGTTGGCCCCAACGGCAGCGGCAAATCCAACGTGGCCGACGCTATTCGCTGGGTGCTGGGCGAACAAAGTTACGGCACGCTGCGCGGAAAAAAAACCGAGGACATGATCTTTTCCGGCTCCGACGGACGCTCGCGGCTGGGCATGGCCGCGGCCACGCTGGTGCTGGACAACTCCGACCATTGGCTGCCGCTCGATTTTTCTGAGGTGACGATTTCCCGCCGCGCCTATCGCTCCGGCGAGAACGAGTATTATCTCAACGGCAGCCGCGTCCGCCTCAGAGACATCGGCGAGCTGCTGGCCAAAGGCGGACTCAGCCGCCAAACGTACACCGTCATCGGCCAGGGCACCATCGACCGGGTGCTGTCGTTGCACGCCGAAGAGCGCCGCCGATTGTTTGAAGAAGCCGCCGGCATCACCTTCCATCGCCAAAAACGGGCCGACGCGCTGGCCAAACTGGAAGAAACGCAGGGCAACCTGCTGCGGCTGCACGATATTGTCAAAGAAATTGAGCCGCGGGTGCGCCGGCTGGAAAAGCAGGCCGAGCGGACCGAAGAATACCAGCTCATCAAAACGCACCTGGATGGCCTGCTGCGGGTGTGGTACGGTTACCGCTGGCGGCAGGCGCAAATCAAGCTCAAAGAGAGCCGCGACCGCTTTGCGGCCAGCGAGGGCCAGGTGAAAGAGCAGCGGCAGGGGCTGCAAACGCTCAGCCAGCAGCTCGACCGGCTGCGCACCGAGCAGACCGAAACCCGGGCCGGTCTCAGCCTGCGGTATTCGGAGAACAACCACCTCAACCGGCAGGCCGAAACGCTTCAGCGCGAGCTGGCCGTGAGCGAGGAACGCGCCCGCCAGTACGCCGCCCAGCGCGATGAAATTCTGGCCGAGCTGACCCCGCTCACCGAAAACTGGCGCGGGCAGCAGCAGCAGGTGGCCGCCGCCCAAACCGAGCTGGACAGCATCAACCGGGAGCTGGCCCAGGCCGAGGACAAACTGCGCCTGGCGCAGGCTCAGCTCGATGCGCACCAGTCGCAATTGCGGGCGGTTGAAGCGCGCCAGACCGACGCCGAAAAGCAGGTGCGCCGGCTGGCTACCACCATCACCCAGAAACAAACCCGTATTGCCCAGTTGGAAGAACGCCGCGGCGCACTGCAAACCGAACAGGCCGACCGCGCCGCGGAGCTTGACAAACTGCTGGCCCAGCAGCAGGAATTGCAGGACAAACAGACTCAACTGGCCACCCGGCTGTCGGAGTTGGATGCCGACCTGCTGGCGCTGGAAACCGAACAAACCCGGCAGCGCGAGGCGCTGTCAGCCCTCAATCAGGCCGCCGAACAGCTCAAAACCGATCTGACCCGTTTTGAACGGCAAGCCGGGGCGCTCAAAGCTCGCCAGGATTTGCTCGACAAATTGCGCAGCGATATGTCCGGTTACTTCGCCGGGGTGCGGGCCGTGTTGCAGCCGGAAGCCGGTTTGGCCGGCATCATCGGCACAATGAGCCAACTCATTCAGGCTCCGCCGGAACTGGAAGTGGCGCTGGAAACCGCGCTGGGCGGTCGCGTGCAGGATGTAGTGGTGGAAAATTTTGCCGCCGCCGAAGCCGCCATCGATCACCTCAAAACCAGCCGCAGCGGCCGCGCCACCTTTTTGCCGCTGGACACGCTGCGCACCGGCAGCCCGGCTAGCGTACCAAACTCGCCCGGCGTGCTGGGGCTGGCCTCGGAGCTGGTATCTGTGGCTCAGGCGCGGCTGCGGCCGGTGGTGGAGTACGCGCTCAATCGCACCGTGGTGGCCAAAGATTTGCCCAGCGCCCGCCGCGCTTTTGAAGCGATGGATGGCGGGTTTCAGATTGTCACTTTGGATGGCGAATTGATGCGCTCCAGCGGGGCGGTGACCGGTGGGCGGGCCGGCGGTAAATCGGCTCAGGAAGGCACGTTTTTGGCCCGCGAGCGCGAATGGCGCGAACTGCCCGGTCAGCTTGAGGAGCTGGCGCGGCAGCAGGATGCCGTATCGACCCACCTGGCCGCTACCCACGACGAGGCCGCGGCGCTGCGCAAGCAGACTCAACAGCTTGGCGAGCAAACCCAGCAAAAATCGCAGCAGCGGCGCGAGGCGCAGGCGGTGGCCGACAAAGTGAACCGGGCGCTGGAGCAGGCAGCCAACGCCAGCCAGTGGCAGCAGGGGCTGCGGAGTAAAGCCGAAGCCGAACTGGCCGTTATTGACGAGCAGCAGCAGGCCGCCCGGCAGGAGATTGCCCAGGCCGAACAGGAGCTGGCGCAGGCCGAAACCGCCGCGCGCCAACTGGCCGAGGAAGCCCTGGCTCTGTCCGTCGACAAGCTGCGGGCCGATTACAACCAGGCCCGTGCTGCCATGCAGGCTGTGCGCGACCGGCGGGCCGGGCAGTTGCTGCTGCTGCAAAGCAGCCAGGCCACCGAGCGCCAACTGGCGGCGCAAATTGAAAACAAGCAGGCCCGCGCCGAATCGCTGGCCGACGAGCGCGAATCGCTGCTGGCCCGGCAGCACGAGCTGGCGGCCTCTCGCGGCCAGTTTGACGGCCAGCTTGAGGAGCTGTCGAGCCGCATCCAGGCCGGCGAAAAAGAATTGGCCGAGCTGGAAAGCCAGCAGGTACAGTTGCAGCACGACGAGCGCAATTTGCGCCAGCGGATGCAGCGGCTGGAGGCCGAGCACAACCGGCTGTCGCTGGAATCGGCGCGCGCTCAGGACGAGTTGGACAAATTGCAGGAGCACATCCACGAAGATTTGGGGTTGGTGCAGTTGGAAATGTCTGACGAGCAGGTTGGCCAGCCAGTGCTGCCCATCGTTAATGATTTGCCGGCAGTGGAGGTGCTGCCCGCCGGCGTTGACGAGGATGTGAAGCGGTTAAAGGTGCAGTTGCGGCGGCTGGGCAGCATCAACCCCGACGCGCCGCGCGAGTACCAGGAAACCCGCGATCGCTACGAATTTTTAACTGAGCAAGTCCACGATCTGGAAGAGGCCGTGCTCGACCTGCGCGAGGTGATTGCCAAACTTGATGAAACGATGGAAGCCGCCTTTACCAACACCTTTCAGCAGGTGGCCAAAGAGTTTCAGCGCTATTTCAAGGCGCTCTTTGGCGGCGGCGAGGCCAAACTGCTGCTGACCGACCCCGATAATATGATCGAATCCGGGGTTGATATTGCGGCCCGCCCGCCCGGCAAACGGCTGCAAAGTATGGCCCTGCTCTCCGGCGGCGAGCGTTCGCTGACGGCGCAGGCGCTCATTTTTGCGTTGCTGCGCATCAGCCCCACCCCGTTTGTGATTTTTGACGAGGTGGACGCCATGCTCGACGAGGCCAACGTGGGCCGCTTCCGCGACGCACTGAGCAACCTGGCTCACGAAATCCAGTTCATCATCATTACCCACAACCGGCGCACCATTGAGGCGGCCAACACCCTGTACGGCATCTCAATGGGCGATGACTCGGTCTCGCAGGTGTATTCGCT
>CAYOXS010000035.1:0-8799 GCA_964407935.1 uncultured Caldilineaceae bacterium | reverse complement strand
TGCGCCAGCGCCACCCGCTTGCTGATAGAGGGATGGCTGTGCAGCAGAAACTCCACCCAGGCCGGCGGCTCGGCATCGGCCAGATTTTGGTTGGCCAGCCGGGTCATGGCGTTGATAAACGCCTGAGTTTTGCCGGTAGTTTCCAGCGCGTAGCGGTCGGCCATTACCTCTCGCCAGCGCGACCAGGTATTACCCAACGGCATCGTCACCAGTCCAAACAGAGCCAGCGCCACCAGCAGCAGCGGCAGCGTGGCCGGATCGGCCAGGCCGTTGTACCCAAAGTGGCTCACTCCCCAGCGCATCACTGCATCGGCCAGCCAAAAGCCAACCAGCGTGAGGCCGGATTGTACCAGAATCCCCAGCGGCAAATCGCGGTGAACGTGATGGCCCAACTCGTGCGCCAGCACGGTTTCAATTTCATCGTGCGAAAAATTGGTTAGCAGCGTATCGCCGAGGACGATCCGGCGCGTGGAGCCGAGGCCCATCAGCGCCGCGTTTGCCGCCACCGTTTTGCTGCTCATATCAAACGCGTAAACGCCTTTTACCTGCGTGCCGGCGCGCTCGGCGAGCCGGGTTAGCCGTAGGACCAGTTCATCATCGTCAAGCGGTTTGTATTTGTAAAACAGGGGGAAAATCAGCACCGGCGCCAGGTTGCTGAGTAAAACCGAAAAAACAAGCATCGCCAGCGCCGCCCACAGCCACCAACTGTCGGGAGCGATGGTCAGCAGCCCGTAAATCACCAGCAGGATAATTAACCCCAAAACGCCGCTGAGCGCCATCCCCTTGGCCTGATCTTTCAGCCAGTCGGCCAGGCTCTGGGTTGACTGGCCGTAGCGATGCGGCAGCACAAAACCGCTGTAGTAACTGAGCGGCGCGGTCAGCACCGAGTAGGGCAGCCCAAAGCCCAGCGCAAACAGCGGCACCGCCAGCCAAACCGATTCGGTGAAGGGGTAAATCTGGCTGCGCAACCAGGGCGACAAGCCGGAAAAGACCCAGAACAACACGTAAGCCGCACCGATGCCCAGCTCGGCGACAAATATACGGCGGCCGATGCGGGCGTATTCTTTGGCCTGCTGCTGGCGCTGCGGATCGAGGGTTTCAGGTTGGTCAGTCATGGTAATAGTCCGTAACAAATGGCGCGGCAGCCATCGCTACCAACTGCTCGTAGGCCGCCTGCCGATCAATGAGTCCGTTGGTTAAAATGCCAATCGCGCCGCGCCCCTGTTTGGTGTTGTGCTCGTCAACCAGCGCGTCCATCGCCGGGCCGAGTTCGCCGTGCTGTTTGAGGTTGGCCACCACCGGCGGCGGCAGCAAAATGCGCACCCCGCCGCCGTACCCCACGTTGCCGTTGCGGCCAACCATCGCGCACCAGGCGCAGGTCATCCAGCCGACCGGCGTTTCCACCAGCCCGCCTTCCAGCCCCACGCCAATATTAGCGCCGGCGGCCGCCCGCGCGGCCCGCGCCCGGTTTTCCGCGCCCTGTCGCGTTTCATCGTCGCCCCAGGGTTGGTCTGGCACGCCGCTGGGGACAGCCATCGATATAAATTGGGCCACGGGAAAGGCGCGCCGCAGAACGGATTCAACGGCGGCAATTTTTACAGGATTGGTCGAACCAATGGCAATGGTGAGCGTCATAAGGCGGAATTGTAGCACACGTTGGGCCGCCTGACAATCGAAAATTCACTTGACAGGCGCTTAACAATCAGGGATACTAACGGGGTAGTTTCTTCTCTGCCAAATTCAGCAACACCTCGGACAAGGATAATGTTTGATTTTAGCGGCAAACAGGTATTGATTACCGGCGCATCGCAAGGTATTGGCCGGGCAACGGCCATCGCTTTTGCGGCGGCCGGGGCGCGGGTGGCCGTCCATTTTAACCAGCGCCGGGATAAGGCCGATGAAGTGCTGGCCCAACTGGCCGGCCAGGGCCACGTGGCGGTGCAGGCCAACCTCATCGACCCCGCCGCGATTGAGGTGATGGTGAGCGCCGTGCTGGCCGAGTTTGGCAGCATTGATATTCTGGTGAACAACGCCGCCGCCAACCAGCCGCACCCGCTGGACAGCATCGATTACGCGGGCTGGCAGACGGCCTGGCAGCAGGTTATCGGCGTGAATTTGGTGGGCGCGGCCAATGTGGCCTACTGCGTGGCCCGCCACATGATCGAGCGGCGGGCCGGGCGGATTGTCAATGTTAGTTCGCGCGGCGCGTTTCGGGGCGAGCCGGATAACCCCGCCTACGGGGCCAGTAAAGCCGGGCTGAACGCGCTCAGCCAGTCGCTGGCGCAGCATTTGGCCCCGCACAATATTTACGTGACCGCGGTGGCCCCCGGTTTTGTTGAAACCGACCGGGTACGGGCCAAAATTGAGCAGCCCGGCGTCCGCCAGCAAAGCCCGCTCAATCGGGTGGCCCGGCCGGAGGAAGTGGCCTACACCATTATGTTTTTGGCTTCCGCCGGCGCGGAATTTTTAACCGGCGCGGTGGTCGATATTAACGGGGCCAGTTATTTGCGGTGATATTGGCGGGTTGCGGGTGGCGAGTAGCGAGTGACGAATGACGAACACTTGCGTCTGCGGTCGCAGTGCAGGTGTGGTGGTTTACGCAACACGATTTACGATTTTGGATTTACGTTTTATGCTTTACGGTTTACGCATTACGCAACACGAACTTAAAACTAAAAACTTAAAACTCATCCCTCACCCAACCCACCCAACTCACCAAACTTATTAGCACGGGAGGCAGCAGGATGGACACACTGATAATTTCTGGCGCGGAGTTTGCTTCGGTCAAAGCGGCGGTTGATTGGGCCAATAACCAGATTGGCCGCAGCGCGCCCAACAACGCCGATCTGGAAGTGGTCAAAATTTTGGAGTTCCAGATTGTGCCGGTTGGCGATAGTTTCAGCATCGCTGTGCTGGTAGAAGTTGAACGCAAAAAATCGATGAGTTCAATGGTCATTAACATGCGCAAGGATTTGGGCCTGTCGCAGAGCGACGCAGCGGAATAACCTATAACCAAAATTATCAAACGGGGGAAATTACATTATGACCGCATCACCAGACCAATACATGCAGGCTATGCTCCGGGGGTTTAAAGCGGACCGCGCCGGCGGATTGACCGAAACCTACGCGCTCAAACTCAACGGCCCCGGCGGCGGCACCTGGACAATTGCCGTGGCCAACAGCCAATGCCGCATCAGCGGCGGCGCGCCGTCGCAGGCCGGTACTACCATCGAGATGAGCACCGGCAGCTACCTGAATCTGGCCGCCGGCCGGCTTGACCCCCGGCGGGCGGTGCAGTCTGGCGAAATCAAGGTGAAGGGCAACCTGCAAAACGCGCAGCGTTTTACCGAGCTTTTTGAGCCGTGGGAAAAATACGTTGGGGCCGCACCCGCGCCGGCAGCACCGGCACAGCCGCCGGCTGCGCCGCCCAAACCGACCCCGCCGCCAGCTCAACCCGTGGCCCCGCCGCCTCCACCGGTCAGCCAACCGGCCCCGCAGCCGGTTAAACCCGCGCCGCAACCACAGCCGGTCGCGCCTACCCCGCCGAGCCAGTCGGCGCCCGCGCCCGCGCCGAGCCAGGCGCCATCGCCGCTGGACAATTATTTTCGGGCGATGGCCGCGGCGTTTAATCGCGGGCAGGGCGGCAAACTGGACGCCGTGTTTGAGTTTCAGTTGAGCAGCGGCATCTGGACGGTGGACGTGAACGAGGGTCAGATTAAGGTTTACCGCGGCCGGGTGGATGACTCGCCGACGGTGGACGTAATTATGAGTGATGACGATTATGTCAAACTGGCTCAGGGCCAGCTCGATCCGCGGCGGGCGATACAGGAAGGCCGGCTGAAAATTCGCGGCGAACTGAATTTTGCCGCCCAAATCCCGGTGGTGTTTGGCGCGTGGGCCGGGCAGGCCGGTGCGGCCAATTTGCCCAACTTTACAGCCGCGCCCACGCCGTTTCAGGTGCCGGCGCTAGTCTCATCGGCGGCGGGGATGGTTAATCCTTCATTTGTGAACGGTAGTTTTGATGCGGTACAGCCCTATCTGCGCGGCGGGCAGCCGGTTTTTTGGCGCGAGTTCCCGGAGCGCTACGGCGCGGGCTGGTGGTTGCAAGTCAGCTCCGAAGTCAAAGACGGCGCGGCGCACCTGCTCGACAGCGGCACGTTTGCCAAGTTTGCCCAGCAGTATTTCCACGGCAACGGCCACGATTATCACATCCACGGCAAACATTCGCAGGTGATCACTGGCCGCTACGGCTTCGATCTGGTGCTGTTTCAGCCGGTCAAAGCTCAACCGGGCCGCGACTACACCTTCTCCGGCAGCGTTGTCACCTTTTTCCGCGGGCCAACCCCGCCGGCGGTGGATAACAAAATCTTCAAAACGCTCGGCATCGACCCGACCGGCGGGCGGGATTTCCGCGCCGGCAGTGTGGTGTGGGGCGAGCGCGATGGCGTTGATAACAAGTGGCGCTACCCGTCGCTGCGGGTGAAAGCGCAAACCGACGCCATCACGGTTTTCATTCGCATTGAAAATACCGAGGGCGACGTGGGCCAGACGGATTTGAACACCATCCATTTGGATAATTTTAAACTGGAATAAACGGGCACCCGGGTTCCCGGTCACAAAAAAGAGCGCGAGGGATTAACTCGCGCTCTTTTTGTTTACAAGTAGAGAGAAGCAAACTGCTCCTCGGTGGGTTCCGCTCAGCAGTACCACGGTTCGGTGAGGTACGGCACAAAGCGCGAGGCCGGCGGCAGGTTGGGAAAGGGTACCTGCCCGGCGGCGTCGCCCACAGCGGCAAAGGCGCGTTCCCAGATGTGCCGGAACGTCTCGCGGCGAGACACCTTTTGGCCGGCGCAGCGCTGCACCAGCACTTCCAAATCCGACTGCAAGGCATCGACCCGCACATCCGGGTTGCGCCAGGTGTACGATAATTTGGCCTCGTCCAGCGGGCCGATGGCGGCCTGCATCTCCGGCAGCTCCAGTAATTTTGACCCCGGCGGGATCAGCAGCCGAATGGCGGCCTGAATCGGTGAAATCTGGTCAACCAGCTCCAGCCGCACGATCTCCTGCAAAAAGCGACGATAGCCAGCCAGCGTGGTCCACGGGGTAAACGCCACAAACGTGGGCGACAGGTGCAGCGCCAGCTCGCGGCAGCGGCGCACCGCCAACTCAAACTCGGCGGGCGAATGCCGCTTGTCAAAAATGGCCAGAATTTCCGGCTCAAATGACTCAACCGCGGTGGTGACGAACAGACAGCCGGTGGCTTTGAGCGTGGGCAGCAAATCGGCGTGCTTTGCCAAATGTTCAACTTTGATGGTGACATCGTACGTGAGGCCGGGGAATTCGGCGTGCAACGCCTGTACCAGCGGGATGGCGTGTCCGGGACCGTTGAAAAAGTCGGGGTCGCCAAACGTGATGTGCTGTGCCCCGGCCGCCACCTGCTGCCGGATGTCGGCCAAAACAGTGGCCCGCGGCACCACCCGGAAGCGACCGCCGTACACCGGTACAATGGGGCAGTGGCGGCACAGGTGCTTGCAGCCGCGGCTGGCCTCGGTGTAACCGACGGTCAGCTTGCGGCCATCTTCTACGGCCAGGTGGGCATAATTTTGCAGGGGCGGCAGTCCGGCCCGGTGGGGCACGCGAAAATCCTGCCGGACCAGCGAAATCACCGGTTCCGGCTGCGAGCCGTTGGCGGATGGCCGCGCCGCCGATTCGCTGACGCGCTGCGCCAAACTGACCAGCCCGCTTTCAAACTCACCGCCCAAAATGGTTTGCACGCCCAATCGCCGCAAAAACGGCTCGTTGACCGGCGCGTACAGGCCAAAACAGCACAGGTGCGCCGCCGGGTTGAGCTGTCGCGCCTGCTGGATAATTGGCAGGGCCATGCGCGTGCCCATGTGCATCGGCAAATAAAAGCCAATCAGGCTGGCCTGCCGCACCGCGTCGGCATCGAGCGGTTCAACCGACAGGTCGAGACAGCGGACCGCCGCGCCGGTTTCGGCCAGCCACGCCGCCGGCGAGGCCAGCCCAAACGGCTGCCGGCCCAATTCATAAGTGGAAATCAACAGAATGTTCAAAGCCAGTCCTTAAAAGCACCTTGATTTGGGTTATTATACCACAAACAACTGCTTCACTTCGTCCCGTTTGATTTTGCCGGAGGCGGTTTGCGGCAGCACCTCAACCCACCGTACCTCGCGCGGGATTTTGTAACCGGCCAGCCGCGCCCGGCAAAATTCGATGAGCGCCGGCGGCGAAAGCTGCGCCCCCGCGGCCGGCACCACCGCGGCGACGACCCGCTGGCCCCATTCGGCGTCGGGCAGGCCGACCACAGCGGCATCGGCCACGGCGGGATGCTCGCGCAGCACCGCCTCCACTTCCGCCGGATAAACATTTTCGCCGCCGCTGACAATCAAATCCGAGCGGCGCTGCACCACCCACAAATCGCCGTCGGCGTCGAGATAGCCCAGATCGCCGGTGAACAACTCGCCGCCGCGCCGGGTTTGGGCGGTGGCCTCAGGCTGACGGTAGTAGCCGGCCATCACTGTTGGGCCGCTGACCGCGATCTCACCGATTTCGCCGGCGGGCAGCGGGTTCCCAACCGCGTCGACAACCCGCACCGCCGCGAACATCAGTGGCCGGCTCACGCTGCCCGGTTTGCGCGCCGCTTCGTCCGGCGCAGCCGTGGCCACCTGCGAGGCGGCTTCGGTGAGGCCGTAAGTGGTGGCCAGCGGCAGACCCAGCTCGATGCAGCGGCGGGCCAGTTGGGGCAGTAACGCCGCGCCGCCAACCAGAATACAGCGCAATTGGGGTGATTGCAGTGAATCAAGGTGATGTTCCAGCAGCCGGTGGAGCATCGTTGGCACCACCGAAATCAGCGTGATCGCGTCGGTGCGCAGCGACTCGGCTACGGCGGCGGCCTCAAAACGAAGATGCAGCACAATCGCCGTGCCGTACAGGCACGAGCGCAGCACAATGGCCTGCCCGCCCACGTGGTAGAGCGGCATGCAGGCCAGCCAGCGGTCGCCGGGCAGCACGCCCAGCCGAAACGCCGAGGCGGTAGCGCTGTAAAAATGATTGGCAAAAGTCAGGGTCGCGCCTTTGGGCCGGCCGCTGGTGCCGGAGGTGAAAATGATGCCCTGTGCCGCATCGAGATTGAGCGGGCGGCTGCGCCATTGCCCGGCCTCCGGCGAGGGTGGCAGCGCTTGCAGGTTGATCTGCCGCACCGCCAACTCAGCGGCGGCGGGCGCGGTGTCATCGACGTACAGCAGGGCGGCGCAATCGGCGTGGGTGACCTGCCAGCGCAGTTCGGCCGGAGTGAGCCGTAGATTCAGCGGCACAGCCACCGCGCCCAGCCGGGCCAGCGCGTGAATCGCCAGCACAAATTCCGGCCCGTTGGGCAGCAGCAGGGCCACGTGCTGCCCGGCCGTCACGCCGGCGGCTGTCAATTGAGCGCACATTTGCGCCGCGCCGTCATCCAGTTCGGCAAACGTCCACTGCTGCTTGCCAAAAATAAGCGCAAGTTTCCGGGGAGAAACCTGCGCTCGGTGGGCTAGCCAGTCGAACATTGGAGACAGATGCACCATGTTTCTGATCCCTGTTTTTCGGCACTTGAATTTTTGGGGCGTGTTACGTGTTCCGTATCAGTTGCCAGGAATGATTTCACGCAACACGCAACACGTGTGGACAAAAAACTTGTGTTGCACACTAAAATCCAAAATCGTAAATCAAAAAACGTAAATCGTCATGGCCGCCACGGGAATTTGCTGAAGTCGGGCGGGCGTTTTTGGTTGTAGGCGTTGCGCCCTTCCTGCCCCTCTTCGGTCATGTAAAAGAGCATGGTCGCGTTGCCGGCCAGTTCTTGCAGCCCGGCCTGCCCATCGACATCGGCATTGAAAGCGGCTTTGAGGCAGCGGATAGCGATGGGGCTGTTTTGCAGGATTTCCTGCGCCCACTGCGCGCCTTCGGCCTCAAGCTGGTCTACCGGCACCACTTTGTTGACCAGCCCCATGTCCAGCGCCTCCTGCGCAGTGTACTGGCGGCACAGATACCAGATTTCGCGCGCCTTTTTCTGGCCGATGATCCGCGACAGGTAGCTGGCCCCAAACCCGCCATCAAAACTGCCCACTTTGGGGCCGGTTTGCCCAAAAATGGCGTTGTCGGCGGCGATGGTCAGATCGCAGATGACGTGCAGCACGTGGCCGCCGCCAATCGCGTAGCCGGCCACCAGCGCGATAACCGGCTTGGGCATGGTGCGGATAATCCGCTGCAATTGCAGCACATTGAGGCGCGGCACGCCGTCGTCGCCAATGTAGCCGGCGTCGCCGCGAATTTTCTGGTCGCCGCCGGACGAAAAGGCGTACTTGCCGTCTTTGGCCGGGCCGTTGCCGGTGAGCAGCACCACGCCGACGGTTTGGTCGGCCCAGGCGTCTTCAAACGCGGCAATCATCTCGTCGATGGTGGTGGGCCGGAAGGCGTTGCGCACCTCCGGCCGGTTAAACGCGATGCGAGCCATGCCCGCCGCTTTGTGATAGGTAATATCCTGAAAAGGTTTCACTTCAACCCAATCAATCACAATCCACTCCTCTTTTCTGACTTTAAAATTTTTTGGTTTTAAAAAATCGACTCGAATCCACTGGCTTGGGAATAAAAAACGCAACCGGGCTGAGTCTGTCCCATCTGGCCAAAATATGCGCCGGATTCAGGGATGATGTCACTTTTTTGTGGTGCAAATCCGGTTAAGCCTGTCTTATTTAACCCAAGTTGCGCGCCTTGTCCCCTCATCCCCCCGGCCCCCTTCTCCCA
>CAYOXS010000034.1:2412-29418 GCA_964407935.1 uncultured Caldilineaceae bacterium | reverse complement strand
AAAGTTACAGATTGCAAGCGATTCGATTGGATGTTTTCTGCCGCCCAACGCCCCCAATCAGCCGCCCGGCTGTAACCTTCGGGGGCAACCAAGCCTTGCGATAATAAACCCGGCTCTACGGGTCGGCTGCATTGGGCTTGTTGGGCAGATTTTCTCCATTACTCTTTTTTCCTCAACACTACAGCCGCCGGAACACTGCTGTTTGATTGTGGAACCTGTTCCAAGATATAAATTGCGTTTCTTATACAATTATTCGTATTATAATTTACATAAATATATATCGTTTGACCATTGTATTCTTCGGTTACGTAAGAAATCCCTTTGGCTGGCTTTACCGTACTGAACAACGATACCTTTTTCCCGAAACGGTCAGGGTATGGCATCGGAAGTGTAGGGTTGTGCGCTAACACAAATCTACAACTCTCTCGTATTACATCCTTCCAGGTTTTAACGCTTAAAACCGTGCCATCAGGTAAACGCAAATGCGAAGGCTTTTTGCCTGTAGCGTTTTCTAAGTCTTCAAGCTTTATGAACTGCGTGTTGTGCAATTTTCTATGTACGCTGCGCTCCAAAACCTGAAGATTATCAAGCATTGATAAACCACCTTGTTCTACCGGTTTTTTATGATGTATTTGAAAGTGTATCTTGTATTTGCTCTTGAAGCCACTTATGGCACATGTGATAAATCCTTGAGTATCGGTATGCCTGGCAAAAACTTCATCCCGTAACTTCTTCCAGTGAAGTGGTGCTTTTATCTTCATCTCTGACAAAGAAAGGCGAGAAACATCTATCTCGTCTGGTTCGACCCGTGCCTTTTTATCAGAGGGTGAAGGCGGTGGGTAGCTAATTTTTTCTTCCTCAATATTCAGTTGACGCACAAAGAACAATTTGTTATGTCCAAACAAGATTTGCCAAAAACTATTTTCATTGTTCCAAAGTAAATCTATGTGATTAGTTTTTGCTTCACCACCCAACGAATGTTCATAAATATACCGGGCCTCTTTGGCTAAATCGCATTTTTCACGCTCTTCAAATCCAAGAAAAGTGGGGGCTACACCTTTTTGAGCATAATAACGCAAAATATCCTTGATATCTTCATCATGATAACCAAGTGAAATATCGTATCCTTGAAAATATTCGTCTTTTACTGTGTGGCAAAGCTGATCTAAATCTTCATTGCTCAAGTATTCATCGTCGGTTAGACGGATGTCTTGAAAAATATAAGGAAGGTTTTCAAGCAAATCCCCATAAGCTTCCTGAAGATGGTCAAACACCATCACTTCACAGTTTTTTTCAAGAGCATCGTCTTCAGTTCTTGCCGGCAACAAAACAGAAAAAGAAAAAAGTCCAACCGGTACCCGTTGAAGAAAGTCCAGAGCTTCCAGTTCGAGAATTTGCCGGTCCATCATTAGGGCAAATTCTTCGATCTTTGCAATGGCGATCAACTGCACAAGCCGCTTCGATATTTCCCCGGATGTATCATCAAATTCCCCTGCTGTTTCAATACATACTCTTGCAGGACTGATCCAACTGATTTTATCTTGCCAGTTATCAACAAAACTTACAATATAGGCTTGTTTTGTTCCTCCGGCCCGTTCTCCGCGCAAAACCCGTCCAATCATCTGAGTCATCAGTATAGTTGACGTGGTTGGACGAGTAAGGAAAGCTGTCCGGGCATTGGGTAAATCTATTCCTTCGGTTAGGATGATAACGTTGACAAGAACCCGAATCTCACCTTTTCTAAACTTCTCGATTTTTTCTGCGTTCTCCGTGATGGATGCCCCCGTAGCCATGTCTTTAATAGCGCCCACAACATACTCGGCATAAGTTCTATTTTTTGTTTCAAAATGTTTGTTTAGCTCTTGGTTGAAAAGCGCATTCAGAGCAATTGCATGGACAATATTGACCGCAAAAACAATCAACTGGTCATATTTTTCCAGATTTTCGATGTAATGTGACACAATGTTTTTATTTCGTTCGGCACTCCCGGCTATCTGGGTTGCAACATGCTCGGGGAGTTCATCAAATGCCCAAATAGTTTTTATGTCTCTATCCGTAAGTTCCCGAGTCAGGTCAATACCGGTCTTTAGCTCCTCAAACACAGGTTGCGCCAAAATACGCTGATTGACCAACTGCCGTAAATCTACTTTGTAAACAACATCATCTTCAAACAGCTTGCCTAAAAATCCTTGTTCACTTTCTGCCGTTCTGAACGGCGTAGCGGTCAATCCTAACATTCTGAAGGTTCGTCTGCCGCTATCAGCACCTTTAACTGCGTCAATTATCTTACGATAAGTTTTGGCTGTAGCATGATGCGCCTCATCAATCGTCAAAAAAACCTCATCTGTAAAACTTAGCCAATTGTCCAATAAATAACCCAAACCGCGATTTAGACTGTCTTTACTCGCAATGATGATGTCATCCTGGCGCTGGATATTAACGGGCTTGTCATGTTGTCCTGAAATAATTCGGTAGCGAAAACTCTCCCTATGGGTAAGTACATTTGAACAAGCATTATCTCGAATTGCTCTAAAGGCTTGCTCCAACAATTCATGGCGGTGAGCTATCCACAATACTTTCTTTTTTCGGTCTACCATGTTTTGCAAAAGCCATCGCACCGCAATTAAGGTTTTCCCACCGCCGGTTGGAACAACTAATAATCCCGAAAAAGGGGTTTTATTACTGTAGCGTATTCGGGCATCCATGCGTGATATTGCTTCCTGTTGATGAGGGTACAATGATGAAAAAGCTACCGCAGGACTCACATGAATAACCCCGGCATAATCAACTGTAACGGTACTCCTCATATTAATTCCTCCTCGTTGGATATGCCGCACAATTTCTTCCAATCGGCAAGCCCCCTCGGATTTATGTCGTTTTCTGATTTGTAACGTACAACTACCGCATCAAAGACCATCTCCCGAAACTCTGAATGGACTTCTAATGGATAAAGTTTGTGCCACGGATATCGGTCCAACAGTTTTAACGCATCCGACCACAAATTGACTATTTCTGAGTTGTGCTGTATCCAAGGCTCGTTGAAAAGATCGGGGGTTTGGTCAATCACCTGTCGGCTGAAAAGCCAGCCGTATGTCGTACGAATACCATAGAGAGTCAAGTGCCCGCCTTCCGCCCCAACTTGAAGAATTACTTCGTTCTGCTCCATAGGATTCCTTAAATGCTTTCTGCCCAACTTTGAATTAGCGGGAAACCGCTATATTTTATTATCAGGATTCCCGAATTTACCCTGTATTCGGGAAACCGGCATAAATTATTATCGGGAATTCGGCGGCTGGGGCGGTTTATCCACTGGCGCTCAGTGGGTGAGTCGGGGGTAGCCAGCCCTGTTTTCCGAATTGAATGATATCACATTTGGAGCCTTCATCATACTACTAAATGTCATAAATTAAAAGTGACATCTGTCACCACTTGTAAAAAACACCCCAGGCACAACTATCCCGCTCTTGCGGCGGCCCGGCAAAAATTTCCGTTTGGTGCAAATCCTGAAACTTGGGTATAATTCCCGTCACTGTAACCCGGTTGTCCTCATTTTGCCACCCTGACAAATATACTTATGAGTGCATCGCAGCCTTTTAATGACTCCTCGTTAACCGAACAGGAGCCGCCGTCGCTGGTTAAAACCAACCGGCGCGCCCGGCTGCTCAACGCCGCTGCCCAGGTGGGGCGCATCATCTCCTCAATCCTTGACCCCGACGAGCTTTTGCCACGCACTGTCGATATTATTTGTAACGCCTACGGTTTTTACTACGCCGGCATCTTTTTGATCGAGCGGCTGCCAGACGGCAAGGATTGGGCGGTGCTGCGCGCCGGCCGCGGCCAAGCGGGGCAATTGATGATTGAGCATCACCACAAGCTGGAGGTGGGCGGCCGCTCAATGGTGGGCGCATGCACCGCGCTCAACGAGGCCCGCATTGCCCTTGACGTGGGCAAAGAGGCGGTCTGGTTTAACAACCCGTTCCTGCCCGATACCCGCTCTGAGATGGCCCTGCCGCTGGCCGTCGCCGGCCAGGTGATGGGCGCGCTCACCGTGCAAAGCGTGGAAGAGGCCGCCTTTTCCGCCGAAGATATTTCATCGCTGCAAGCGATGGCCGACCAGTTGGCGGTGGCCATTAACAACGCCCGGCTGCACCGCCAAAATGCAGAACTGCTGCACCGGGCGGCGCGCCGGGCCACCCTGCTGCAAGCCGCCGCCGAAGTCAGCCGCAACATCACCTCGATTTTGGACCTGGATGTGCTGCTGGCCAGCACCGTCCATATTATCTGCGAAGAATACGGCTTTTACTACGCCGGTATTTTTCTGATTGAGCGGGATGAACAGGGCGCCGAATGGGCCGTGCTGCGCGCCGGTCGCGGCGAAGCCGGCCGCAAAATGGTAGAAAGCGGCCACCGGCTTGAGGTCGGCGGTAACTCGATGGTGGGCGCGGCCACCAAACTGCAAGAAGCGCGCATCGCGCTGGACGTAGGCAAGGCGGCGGCCTGGTTTAACAACCCGTTTTTGCCCAACACCCGTTCAGAAATGGCCCTGCCGCTGCTGGTGCAGGACAGGTGCATTGGCGCGCTCACCGTGCAAAGTGTGGAAGAATCGGCTTTTTCAGAGGATGATATTTCATCGCTGCAATTGATGGCCGACCAACTGGCGGTGGCTCTGAACAACGCCCGGCTGCTGCAAGATTTGGAAGCGGCCAACAAAGAGCTGGTGCGCACCAAAACCTTTGAAACCATCGCCACCGCTACCGGCGAAACCATTCATTGGGTGGGCAACAAAGCCGCACCCATCCCCGGCTGCGTGCAGCGCATCCGCGATGACTTTACCAAATTTGTGGCCATTGCCGGCAGCTTGCTGGCCCAAACTGCCCAAATTCCGGCCGATAACCCGCTGGCCCAACTGCTCATCGACAGCGGCCAGGATTTGCTGCAAAAGCAGCCGGATTTGCCGGAGCAGATTGAGCGGCTGCAAAACAAACCGGCCAATAAACTGCGGCGTATGCTCAGCATCGACTCGGTGGCCGAGGATTTGGAAATTATCGAGCAGAGCGCCAACACCATTTTGCAGATTAAAGAAGATTTGATCGGCCCGGCCCGGCGTCAAAAACAGGTTGAAACCGATATTGTGGCCCTGATCAAAGACACCATCAAAGGTTTTGCCCTGCCGCCGGACACAGTTTCGTACAGCATCGACGGCGCGATTCCGCCGGTGTTTGTTGATCCGGTGCAGATGGGCCGGGTGGTGCTCAACCTGGTTAAAAATTCAATGGAAGCGATGGACGATCAACCCTTCCCGCACATTTTTGTGGCCATTCGCCCGGCCGATGCGAACTTTGTGATGGTTGACATTGCCGACAACGGCTGCGGCATTCCGGAAGACGAACTCACCAAAATCTGGCTCACATTCCACACCGGCAAAGCCAAAAAAGGCGGCACCGGGCTGGGCCTGCCGGCCTGCCTGCAAACAATGGAACGCATGGGCGGCAGAATTGGAGTGGTCAGCCAGGTGGGCGTGGGGTCTACGTTTACTCTGCACGTGCCCATTTATCGGGGGCAAGATTTATAACTGCGTTTGGCAGAACCATCAGCCTGTTATACTATTAGCCACAATGCTTTTCAAATAACGATTGTGCCATTCTGAGCGAAGCGACCTGTGCCCTTTAGGGTAAGAATCTCCGGGTTACCGGCTTAATTGTACCAACTGTGAGGAGATTCTTCGGCCTTCGGCCTCAGAAATGATATTTTCCTCGCTCTTATTTGAAAGGCATTATATTTGGCCAACCTTTTCAATTGAGGCGTGAAATGGAGCAAACCCAAATCAAAGATAACGTTACCCTGGCACAGGCGCTGCGCCGGGCCAACCTGCTGGCCGCCGCTGCCCAGGTAAGCCAGCACATCACCCAAATTATGAATATCGACGAACTGCTGCCCAAAACCGTCGATATTATTTGCGAGGCCTACGATTTTTACTACGCCGGCGTCTTTTTGATCAACGAAAGCGGCGACTTTGCCGTGCTGCGGGCCGGGCGCGGCGCGCCGGGCCGGATTATGATGGAAAACAACCACAAGCTGGCCGTCGGCGGTAATTCGATGATTGGGGCCTGCACGGCGCTCAACCAGGCCCGGATTTCGCTGGATGTGGACACGGAAAAAGTGTGGTACCCCAACCCGGTCCTGCCCGAAACCCGCTCGGAGATGGCCCTGCCGCTGGCCGTCGGCGGCAAAGTTATCGGCGCGGTCACCGTACAGAGCGTTGAAGCCGCCGCTTTTTCCGATGAAGATGTCGCCTCGCTGCAAGCAATGGCCAACCAACTGGCCATTGCCATCGACAACGCCCGCCAGCGCCGCGAGCTGGAAGAGGCCCACGCCGAACTGCTCCGGGCCAAAACGTTTGAAGCCATCGCCACCGCCACCGGCGACGCCATCCACTGGATTGGCAACAAGGCCGAACCGATTGGCGGCTCGGTGAGCCGCATCCGCAGCGACGCCAAACTGCTGGTGGCCGGCGCGGCCAGTTTGCTGCCGTCGGATCATGCCTCGCCGCTGGCCCGGCTCATCCACGCCGAAGCCGCCGCGCTGGCCCAAACCGAGCCGCAACTGGCCGCCGAACTGGAAAAACTGGGCCAGCTTGCCCCCGATAAACTGAGCAAACGGCTCAGCCTGGCCTCGATTCTGGACGATCTGGAAATTATAGAAGACTCGGCCCGGCTGATTCTGCGGGTCAAAGAAGATTTGATCGGCCCGGCCCGCGAGCAGGCCCCGCGTCCGACGATGGCCGATGATGTGCTGCAAGACACGCTCACCGGGCTGGCCCTGCCCGCCGGATTGGTCACGGTTAAAAGCCAGCCCGGCCTGCCGCTGGTGCTGGCCGACCCCATCCAGTTGAACCGGGTGTTTGTTAACCTGCTCAACAACGCCAATGAAGCCATGCTCAACCAGCCCAACCCGCAAATTACCGTGGCCATTGCCCCGCGCCCGGACAACAAATTTGTTGAGGTGGCTATTACGGATAACGGCAGCGGGATTGCACCCGGCGGCATGGATAAAATCTGGATCACTTTTCACACCACCAAAGGCATCAAAGGCCATTCCGGGCTGGGGCTACCAGCCTGCAAATTGATTTTAAAGCAGTTGGGCGGCGATGTAACCGCCACCAGCGCGCCGGGGCAAGGCTCAACCTTTACCATCACCCTGCCCGTAGCGGCGGTGGTGCCCACCAAACCAGATACGCCCAACCGCAGCCGGGCCAAAATTTTGCTCATTGATGACAACGACCGCTGGCGCAATTTTGCCGTGACCACGCTGGCCAACGCCGGTTACAAAGCGGCAGCCTGCGGCGAAAACTACAGTTTTGACGCCCTTGATCAGGTTGAGCTGATTGTGCTTGACGACAACCTGGCCGCCGGCGATGCGCTGGCGGTGCTGAACGCCATTAAAGACCAGCAGGCCGTCTCAAAAGTGCTGGTTGTGTCATCAAACCCGCGGGTTGAACGCACCAAAGACCGCATGCTGCTGGGCATAAAAAATCTGCTGCCCAAGCCATACTCCCCCGCCGGGCTGCTGAACGCCGTCTCGGACGCGCTGAAACAGAGCCACTAAAGGAGCCGGAGCAGATGGACGCTGAACCAAAAATTCTGGTGGTAGACGACGAAGAAAATATTCTGCGCGACGTTGAAAAAACGCTCTTCCGCGAAGGTTTTGAGGTTGAAACTGCCGGGGGTAATATTGAAGGCTACCGGCTCTTTGAGGCGGCGCTGGCCGGCCAGGAACCGTTTGATCTGATCATCATAGATTTGAATATGCCCGATTTTGAAGGCCGCGAAACCCGCTACGCCGGGTTGGAGCTGCTGGCGCGGATCAAAATAGAAGCGCCGGACACGCCGGTTATTGCCAATTCGGCCTGGGACGAGGTGGAAACCGCCAAACAGTGCATCGACAAAGGCGCGGCCGATTACTTTGTAAAGGGCCGCAACGATGAAATGCTGCACAAAATCCGGGCGGTACTGGGCATTTAACAGCGGCTACGGCGTTGAGCCGCTGGCCTGCGCGTACTCGGCGGCGGTGATAAATTCACCAAAGGCAATATCGCGGTCGGTTAAATTACGCTGGCTGTCAAAGCGCAGCGTCACTTCTACCCGCTGAAAGCAAAGCTGGCTGCCCACCAGCGTTTTGTGAGCCACATAGCCGCCATCGTCCTGCAAACTCAGGCTGCCCTGCAGATCGATGCGGGTTTTGATGACCTCGCCGCAGCGTTTGCAGCGCACGTAAATCCAGTAGCCCTCGTCTTTGGGGCCAGCATCTCCAAAAAATGATTTGAGCGAGTCCAGAAATCCCATCGTTTTCATCTCCGGTGATGATGCAGTATGCCGCTTATTTTAGCGCAATCACCGGTTCTGTCCAGATTTAACGGAAGGGAAGTGAGTGCCGTGGAAGCCGATAAAATTCTGGCGCTGTACGATAAAGAACAGCGACGCGACATTGAATACCCCAGCCATCGCCGGGAAGAAACGCCGCATGTGGTACGTCACGTGCCGCTGGTTGACTACGAGGACGGTTTTGTGCTGTATTCGTGGCTCAACGCCACCGAAGCCGACTCGGTGATTTGGGAGCAGGTGAGCTATTTTGATGCGCTGGGCTTTGATTTTGAGTGGAAGCACTTTACCCACGATACCCCGCCGGATTTACTGGACCGATTGCGAGCCGTCGGGTTTGCTGTGGATGAGCCGGAAACGATCATGGCGCTGGAGATTACCCGCGCCCCGGCAATTTTGCTGGAGCCGCCCCGGGCCGACGTGCGGCGGATCACCTCGGTGGAGCAACTGGCAGATTTGGTGGCGGTTCAGGAACAGGTGTGGCAGGAAAACTTTGACTGGCTGGTGCCGCGCCTGACCACAGACCTGCAAACTACGCCCGCGCTGCTGCAAGTGTACGTGGCTTACGTAAGCGGCCAGCCGGTCAGTTCGGCCTGGATTTATTTTCATCCGGGCAGCCAGTTTGCCAGTTTGTGGGGCGGGTCCACTCTGCCGGCGTTTCGGGGGCAGGGTTTTTATACGGCGTTGCTGGCCGCCCGGCTGCAAGCCGCGCTGGAAGCCGGCGTGAGTTTTCTGACTATTGATGCTGGCCCTATGAGCCGGCCCATTGTTGAAAAGCTCGGGTTTAAAGCGCTGACAACCGCCTACGCCTGCAAATGGAAATCCCGCAAAAATCAGGAAGCATTAGCAACAAAACGTTGATGAATTGCGAATTGTGAATCGCGGTTGACGCAACACGCAACACGTTTTACCTTTTACGGATTGCGTGTTGCGTGGTCAATCACGCACCAAACCTACCTAACTTATTTTCAAGGAGGTATTTATGACACTCGAAATCAAAGCCCGCGAGAATGGCCCTTACCTTATTCCGGTTACCGCCACCTACGTTGACGCCGAAGGCAACCAAAAGACCACCACCGGCACCAACATTGCGCTGTGCCGCTGCGGCGGGTCATCAAACAAACCGTTCTGCGACGGGACGCACCGTAAAATCAATTTTCGAGCGCCGCAGGTCATCCTCACCCTCAACGAGTAAGTTTCAGACCAAACTTATGCAAAACCAGGATATTCACCAGGCAATTGCCATTTTGCGAGCCATCGCCAAAAGCTGGACGCCGGCGCTGGTTGACGATAACTCGACCACGTGGAGTCCGTACCAGATTTTGATTGCCACCATTTTGAGCCTGCGCACCAAAGATACGCTCACGGCGCAGGTGGCCCCCCGGCTGTTTGCCCTGGCCAGCACCCCGCACGATATGATCAGCCATCCGCCTGAAAAAATCGAGGAGGTGATCTACCCCGTTGGCTTTTACCGCAACAAAGCCCGCAGCATTTTGGCCATTTCACACACGCTGATCGAGCAGTATGGCAGCCACGTCCCCGACGAGCTGGACGAACTACTCAAACTGCCGGGCGTGGGCCGCAAAACCGCCAATCTGGTCATCACCGCCGGTTACGGCAAACCCGGCATCTGCGTTGATATTCACGTCCACCGCATTTCCAATCGCTGGGGGTACGTGGCCACCAAAACCCCGGAACAAACTGAATTTGCTCTACGCGAAAAACTGCCGCCGGAATACTGGCTGGAATACAACGGTCTGCTGGTCAGCATGGGCCAAAATCTGTGTACGCCCACCTCGCCGTGGTGCAGCAAATGCCCGGTTATTCAATTTTGCGAGCGGGTGGGCGTAGCGCGGAGTCGATAGTTTTTGTGCTTTGCCCCACGCGGGAGTAAAATCAGCGGCAACCATCCGTTGAGACCTGCCTGCGTATGACGTTAGCCCCGCAGATGCAATTTTTAAAATTTGTTGTGATTGGCCTGTTGCTGGGCTGCGGCTCGTTTAGCCAACTGGCCCAATTGAGCAGCAGCGGGCCAGCCGTTGCCACCGGCGTGGCTCTGGTTGATGCCGGCGAATTTTCGGTGTTGACCGCCTACCAAAACCTGGATAAACTACCCGGCTTTCATCTGCAAGCCGAACAGTCCATCACCACCGAAAACGGCGAAACCACCACCGTGACCGTTACCCGTACCCAGGACGCCGCCGGTAACCGTCATACCACGTCCAGCGCCGGGGACAATATTCTACACGAAGATTACGTCATCGACGGGCAAACTTACATCTTTAACAGGCAATATGATGGCTGGGTTGTTGGCCCACCTACCGCCGAAGCGCTCGACGGGCCGCACCGCTGGCTGCTCCAGATGGGCGTGGTGCCGGTTGAAGCCGGCCAGGAAACGCTGGAGGCCCGCTCGGCCACCCGCTACCGGCTCAATTACCTGCTGGCCAAACTCGCCGAAGCGCAGGGCCGGGCCGATCTGCCCAAAATTAGCGGCACGCTGTGGGTTGATGACGAAACCGGCGCGCTGCTCAAATCTGACATCCAGATTGTTGAAAGCGGCCAGGCGCGCCAAAAATATACCATCACCATAACCCAAATTGGCCAGATTGCCCCCCTTCAAGCGCCGACGCCGGTGGTGAGTCCGGGCGGCATTGCGGCGGCCACGGCCACCGCCCAGGCCTGGTCAACCCTGCAAACGGGCATCAACTATGAGGGCCGGCGGGTTGAGTTTGAACTGGTGCCGGTTGATGTGAGCCAGCAGGCCAACAGCGCCACCGCCGAGATGCATTTGCTGCTGCGCAATCTGCCGCCGGAACTGCTGCAAGCGCCGGAGCCGGCCCCGTTTTTAACCCAACTGGGCGCGCGGCTGCAATTGAGCATCCCCCAAAACAACCTGTCGGTGGCCAGTACCAATTTTACCGTTGAAAACGCCAACCCGGCCGAGCGGTCGATCACGGTGACGTACCTGTTCAACGCAGATTTGGAGGCGTTCAATCACGTTGAGCTTATTTTGGCCAACGCCGGCAATCCGGTCATCGCGCCGGTGCCGGTTGCAGGCCGATGACGCCCCTGCCGGCAAATCTTACAAATATTACAGAATTTTGGTGAAAGGATTAACCCAATGAATAAAAAAACCGTAAAAGATGTTGATGTTAAAGGCAAACGCGTTTTAGTCAGAGTCGACTTTAACGTGCCGATGGAAAACGGCCAGGTCACCGACGACCGCCGCATTCGCGCCGCGCTGCCCACCCTTCAATACCTGCTCGATCAGGGCGCCAGCGTCATTTTGATGAGCCATTTGGGCCGCCCCAAAGATGGCCCGGATCCCAAATACAAAATGGATGCCGCCGCCGCCCGGCTGGGTGAACTGCTGAACCGCCCCGTGAAAAAGCTCGATGACTGCGTGGGGCCGCAGGTAGAAGCTGTGGTCAACGAAATGAAACCCGGCGACGTGACCGTGCTGGAAAACACCCGCTTTTACCCGGAAGAGAAAAAGAACAACCCCGATTTTTCGGCCAAACTGGCCAAACTGGGCCAGGTTTACGTTAACGATGCCTTTGGCAGCGCCCACCGCGCCCACGCCAGCACCGAAGGCGTAACCCAAACGCTGCGCCCGGCGGTGGCCGGCTTTTTGATGGAAAAAGAGCTGAACTACCTGGGCCGCGCTCTGGCTAACCCGGAACATCCCTTTTTGGCCATTATGGGCGGGGCCAAAATTTCAGACAAGATCAGCGTTATCGAAAACCTGCTGAGCAAAGTCGACTCGCTGCTGATTGGCGGCGGGATGGCCAACACCTTTTTTGTGGCTCAGGGCCTCAACGTGGGCAAATCGCTGGTGGAAGCCGAAGCCATTGACACCGCCAAAAAACTGCTGGCCGAGAACGCCGACAAACTGATTCTGCCGGTTGATTGCGTCATCGCCCCGGAATTTAAAGCCGATGCCGACAGCAGAGTAGTGCCGGTGGACGAAGTGCCGGAAGGCTGGATGATTTTGGATATTGGTCCGGCGACGGTGGCTCATTTTGCCAACCGGCTGGCTGCGGCCAAAACCGTGGTTTGGAACGGGCCAATGGGCGTGTTCGAGTTCCCCAAATTTGCCGAAGGCACCTTTGCCGTGGCCAAAGCGCTGGCCAACCTGCAGGATGCCACCACCATCATCGGTGGGGGCGATAGCGCCGCCGCCGCCGAGCAATCGGGCCTGGCCGACAAAATGAGCCACATTTCTACCGGTGGCGGGGCCAGCCTGGAATTTTTGGAAGGGAAAGTATTGCCCGGCGTCGCCGCGCTGGATGATAAATAGAAGGAACTGAAAACTCCGCAGAAATATTTGAGCAATCGAAAACGCACTAAAATCATTTTTTACCCCCTCCCCTAACCCCTCCCCCGCAACCGGGGGAGGGGAAAAAGGAACAAAAAAACGGGGGGATGCAATGCATCCGCCCTGTTTTATTTTGCCGGCTTTACTGCGCGTCGGGGACCGGCGTCCAGGTGGGCACCGGCGTAGGCGGCGATTGGGCGCTGGGGCAAATGCGCAGGCCGTACCAGGCCGGGTTGTAGCCGGAACTGTCCCGCTCCAACGATTTGAGCAGCCACGGCACCGCCTGCTCGCACAGTGGCGGGTCCATGTAGGCGTAAGCCAACCCCAGTGTGTAGTAATACTCAATCGGCGCGTCCAGTTTTTCTTCAAACTGAATATTCACCTGAATTTGCCCCGTGCCATCCGGCTGCACGTAGCCGACGCTGTCCTGCCGGTCCGGCCAATAGCTGATTTTTAATTCGTAGGGCGTGGTTTGCGGGCGCGGCACGTTGTGAACATCCAAAACCAGATTGCCGCTATCCAGATTGAGCGTCGCCGTGCCGGTAGCCTGGCTGAAGGTTTGGGTGTAGGCCAGCGTTTCCGGGGCCAGCGGCAGGGCGGACGGGTTGCGGATCGACTCAACAATTGAGGCCGCGCACGACACCTCTTCCGAATCAAAATTGAGTGTGGCTTCTTTGTAGGTCAGCGGGGTAAGTTCGGCCACATACTGCACGCTGCCAACCCCGCCAGCCGAGCGAAAACGGCCCCGGATTACCGGAATGGTATCCGGCCCGGTCAGGGTTTGAATTTCGGCGCGAATTTCCACCTCGCGGGCGCGGCGCAAAAACTGGCCTTCGGTCAAACTGATAGCCTTGGGCAGGATTTCGATGGTTTTTTCAAAATTCTGGCGGGTGTAATACACCAATCCCAAATGGCCCCAGGCTTTGTCGTAGGTGGGGTCAACCGCCAACCCCTGCTCCAGCGCATCGATGGCGCGGGAGTATTCGCCGTTGGTGTGGTAGGCCCAGCCCAGCCGGTCGTAGGCTTCCGGGTTGGTGGGACTCAGGCGGATGGCCTGCCGGTACAGTTCGATGGCCCGGTCAAGGTTGCCCAGCCAATAGTACGAACGCCCGGCGGCAATATAGGCCGGGGCCAGATTAGGGGCCAGTTTGATGGCGTTTTCATACGATTGCACCGCTTGCGCGTACCGACCCTGGATTTCGTTGACGTAGCCCATGTTGAAATGGGCGGCAAAACTTTGAAAATCGGTGTCGATAGCCTGCTGGGCGGTATCCCGCGCGTTAAACCATTCGCCCCGGTCGGCCAGCACTTCCGACAAATAGGCGTAGCCATCGGCGTAGTTGGGCGCGAGTTCAGTGGCGCAGGAACAGGCATCGAGCGCGGCGGTGTAGCGCGCCTCCCAATCCAGGGCGCGGCAGTAGTTGGCCAGATTTTCGGCGCTGGCGGGGTTGAGCAGCACCGCCTGTTCGGCCCGGTCGAGCGCTTTGGCCGTGTCGCCGGTAAAAATGAGCAGCCGGCTCTGGCGGGTGTAAGGCACGTCGTCGGTGGGGTCCAGGGCGATGGCCTCATCGTAGGCGGCGATAGCTTCCGGCAGCTTGCCGGCAGCGGCAAAGGTATCGCCATCGCCCACGTACAGCACCGCCGGGCGGGTGGGCGTGGGCGTGGGGCCAAATCGCTGGGCCAGGCTGGGCGCTTCAACCTGAAAATAGCCGGCGTACATGGCCAGCAAAATAACCAGCACCAGACTCATGGCGGTTAACAATAAAAGCAGCGCAGCCGTGAGGGCCGGATGCCGTTTTTTCTCGCGTGGTCGATAATACATAGCTCAGTTAGTTTTCACCGATCAGGCTGACTTGTCAACTTTGAGCGCGGCGGCTTCCACCAGAATTTCGCGGGCGCTCTGGCGGGTGCTGTCGCTGAGCGACCCCAGCATCAGCGCCAGCTCGTCAATCTGCTGCTCGCCGGACAGGCGGGTGATGCCGGTAACGGTGCGGCCGTTGGACACCTGTTTGGCCACGTGATAGTGAACTTCGGCAAAACCGGCAATCTGCGGCAGGTGGGTAACGCACAGCACCTGATGCTCGCCGTAATGAGCCAGCCCCCACAGCTTTTGGCCCACCACGCCGCCCACCCGGCCGCCGATACCCTGGTCAATTTCGTCAAAAATAAGAGTGGGGGTGTCGTCTGCTCCGGCCAGCACGGTTTTGAGGGCCAGCATGGTGCGGCTGGTTTCGCCGCCGGAGGCCACTTTGATGAGCGGTTTGGGCACCTCGCCGGGGTTGGGCGAGATTAAAAACTCAATCCGG
Source organism: uncultured Caldilineaceae bacterium (assembly GCA_964407935.1). Taxonomy (GTDB): domain Bacteria; phylum Chloroflexota; class Anaerolineae; order 4572-78; family J111; genus J095. Next base: position 14,416 of record CAYOXS010000034.1, on the reverse strand, counting down.
TCGATGCCGCGCTCATCGCAGGCCAGCAGCAGCGGCTCGTCCGGGCCGGCGGCTACAATCACGCCGTCGAGCGCCTCAACCCATTGAAAATCAACCTCAAAGCGGGCCTGGGCCATGCCCAGATCAGCGAGCTGCGTTTCTACGGCCTGCGCCAGTGTTTTGGCCGCCTCTTTGCGCGCATTGGATAGCGCCAGAGCCAGCTCGCCCGCTTTGCGGCGCGACTCCTCTTCCTGAGTTTTCAATTCTTCGATGCGCTCTTCACTGTGGCCAATGCCATCCAGCTCAGCCTGCGCCCGCCGCCCAAATTCAATGATTTCTGTAATGGAATTGCCATATTTGCGTTTGAGGCTGAAGATCAGGCCCAGTCGCTCTTCAATTTCCTGCAAACGGTTGGGGTTAAAATCGATACTTTCAATGTAGTCGCGCACAAAGGTGACCAGGTCTTCAATTTGATAGGTCAGGTTATCCACCATCTGGCGCTGTTCGGTCCAGGTTTGGTCCAGCCGGGTCAGGTTGTTGGCCGCGCGCGAGATTTGCCCCAGCAAATCCGTCACCGAGGTTTGCTCCGGGTCGTCGCCCTCTACCAGCAATTGGTAAATTTCGCCGGTGAGCTGGCTGAGCTGCTCGGCGTTGGCCAGCCGGTTGCGCTCTACGTTGAGTTCTTCCTCTTCGCCGGGGCGCAGGTTGGCGGCGGCAATCTCTTCAACCTGAAACGAAAGCTGATCGAGCCGGCGGGCCAGGTATTGCTCATCGCGCTGCATTGCCGCCAGCTCCTGCCGGATTTTGCGCAACTGCTGCACCTGAACCGCCATCTGCTCGCGCTGGTTGTCCAGCCCGGCGAAGCGGTCTAAAAATACCTGGTGCTGTTTTACCCGCATCAGGCTGAGGTGTTCGTTTTGGCCGTGAATGTCGATGAGGGGCTGGGCCACCTCTTCCAGAAGGCTCAAATTGACGGTGCTGCCATTAACCCGGCAAAAACTGCGGCCGGTGTCACGGATATCGCGGCCCAGCACCAGCACATCGGGGTTGTCGCCTTCCAGCCCCTCGCGCTCCAGAATCGGATCGATTTTTGCCCGGGTCTGCGCCGACAGCCGGAACACGCCTTCGATTCTGGCGCGGTTGCTGCCGGTGCGCAAAACGGTGGTATCGGCCCGGCCGCCCAGCAGCAGGGTCACGGCATCGATGATAATGGACTTACCCGCGCCGGTCTCGCCGGTGAGCACGTTGAACCCGGGCGCAAATTTTAAGGTCAATTGGTCGATAATGGCAAAATCAACAATTGTCAGCTCAATGAGCATGCTTCTCTCCAGAACTCACAAAAACTACAACTTTTTATTACGGTTTTCGTATGGAATTATACTCTAAGTGTGCTTTTAGACACATTTGCAGTATAGCACAGATGTTCGCGGCAAACCAGTATTTCGCCGCTGATAAGGCAAAACTGCTATTGTCACTCGTTGGCAGGGGTGGTATAATGGGGCCACCTCACGGAATTGCCACATTATTTTAAACTACAAGGGAGGGTATTTTTATGGACATGCAGGCCATTCTCAAAGCCGGTGGTATTGGCGCAGCGATTCTGATTGTGCTCAACTTATTGAGTTTGATCCCATGCGTTGGCTGCCTTACTTTTTTTGTGCAACTGGCTGTTTATGTGGTGATTGGCATTTTGGCGGTGCGGTTTATGGTTTTGCCGCGCAATGTTAACAGCGGCGCTACTAACGGCGCGGTGGCCACGCTGGCCGCGGCGCTGGTGGCCGGATTGGTCGGCGTGCTCATCAACGCTGTTTACTTTGCCATTACCGGCAGCGCCCAAATGTTCCAGGCCCTGTCTGAGCTGCCCCCGGAACAACTGGCCGCCCTGAGCGAAGCCGGGATTGACCCTTCGCTTTTGGCCGGCGGGGTTGGGATAGCCGGTGTATTGGGGTTAAGCGTGATCTGCTGTGGCCTGTGGGCCGTTTTTGCGGCGCTGCTCGGCGCGGGCGGCGGCGCGTTTTGGGCCAGCCGCAACCCCAGCTAACCGATCAATCTGGTAATCCGGTTGAATTATTCAACCTTTTATAACTTCTTCATACAGAGGAGACAACTTTATGGATATTGGTTCTGCATTTACATTTATGTTTGATGATGAAGAGTGGGTTAAAAAACTGGCCATTGGCGGCGGGATTATGCTGGCCTCGGTACTGCTCACCCCCCTGTTTTTGGTAGGCCTGTTGCTGATGTTTCCGCTATTGGGCTACTCGCTGGACATGATGAAAAATGTGCGCGATGGCAAGCTGCGCCCGCTGCCGGAGTGGACCGATTTTGGCGCGCTGTTCAAAAGCGGGATGTTTGTATTTTTAATTGGCCTGGTTTACAACATCCCGGCGCTGCTGGTTTACTGTTTGTCGTTTGCGGCCCAGTTTGGCATGAGCGCGGCCGGCGGCGACTCCTCCGATATGGCCTCGGTGTTGAGCGTGGTGGTTATCTGCTTTACCTGTTTGCAGATTGTACTGAGTCTGGGTGCGTATGTTTTGCTCCCGGCCGGGATTATTCGCTATGCGCAGTATGATAACTTTGGCGCGGCCTTCCAGTTTAGCGAGATTTTCTCATTTATCCGCAATAACGTGGGTGACTACATTATCGTCGCGTTGTTGGCCTGGGTGGCCAGCCTGGTGGCCGGTTTTGGACTGATCATTTGTATTATCGGCGTTTTCTTTACCATTTTCTGGTCATATCTGGTTACCTTTAACCTGTTTGGCCAGCTTGCTAAAAAGACGCAGGGGACGTACTAGCAAGCGCGTGTAGTTTTTTTCGGGGGGCATTATGATTGACGCCTTTTCAAACCTGTTTACCGCTTTTGGGCTGTCGGCTTCGGCGGGGTTAAACGCCTACCTGCCGCTGCTGGTGGTGGCGCTTACCGCCAAATATACCGGCCTGATCACCCTCAACAAACCGTGGGATGTGATGACCAGTTGGTGGGTGATCGGCGTACTGGTAGTGCTGCTGCTCATTGAAATGACGGTTGACAAAATTCCGGCGGTGGATACGGTTAACGATGTGATCCAGACGGTGGGCCGGCCCGTAGCCGGCGCGGTGTTGTTTGCCGCCAGTTCCGGCGTAGTTGGCGACCTCCATCCGGTGGTTGCGTTTGTCGCCGGGCTGCTGCTGGCCGGCACCATCCATACCGCCAAAACCGTGGTTCGGCCGGCCGTTACGGCCACCACCGGCGGCACCGGCAACTGGCTGGTCAGCGTCATCGAAGATATTCTGGCTTTTATCACCGCCATTCTGGCCATTTTGCTGCCCATTCTGATTGGGTTAATGGTCATCGCGCTGCTGCTGGTTTATTTTTGGTGGCGCACCCGGCGCGGCCGCACCCGAATGGCCCCCGCCTGACCCCCGGACACAACTAAATTTATGGCATTGATGCCCGGTTCTGATCGATGATACAAGCGCGGAAAGTAAATTTTCCGCGTTTGTTTTTTGTGACAAATGTCGCAGATAGAACCGGCGGTAGCCGGTACAATAGCCCAAACGGCAAATCACCGGCGTCTGAGGCAATCCATTTGCCCGCAATTTCCGTAAATTCAAGAGGATTGTCACTAATAAGATGTGACTTTAATCACTACTGCCATTGATAAAAATAAGTGATAATGGTCTGAGTAAAAGCGCCTGTCCAAAGCTAAACTTACAGAGGGGGAGTGCATGAAGTTACTGCTCGTTGGACTCAACCACAAAACCGCACCCGTAGAAGTCAGAGAATGCTTATCTTTTTCAGCCACCACCCTGCGTTCGGCGTTAACCCATTTTGACGCCACACACTCGCAAGCCCACCTGGAACATATCCGGGAAGGAGTTATTTTATCTACCTGCAACCGGCTGGAAGTTTACGCTCTGGTTGAAAATTTTGAAAAAGCCACGCAAGCCGTTATTGATTTTTTAGGCCGGGCGCGTGGCATTCCCGCCGAAAAATTTGGCAACTACCTTTATGTGAGCCACAATGAGCACGCGGTGCGCCACCTGCTGCGGGTTGCCGCCGGGCTGGATTCGATGGTGTTGGGTGAGCCGCAAATTTTGGGGCAAATCACCCAGGCCTTTGAAGCCGCGCTGGCCCAGCGCGCCGCCGGCACCGTGCTTGCCGGTTTGTTCCGGGCAGCCATTCACACCGGCAAGCGCGCCCGCACCGAAACCGCCATTGGCATTAACGCCTCGTCGATCAGTTCTGTGGCGGCCAACCTGGCCAGCGAACTGCTGGGCGATTTGACCCAGCGCCAGATTTTGCTGGTGGGCGCCGGCGAAATGGGCGCGGTCGCGGTGAAGGCGCTGATCAAACGCGGCGCAACCGATATTGTGGTGGCCAACCGTACCTACAAAGCCGCCGAAGAACTGGCCCACGCCTGGAACGGCCAGGCTATCAGCTTTCAAAAACTGCCAGAGGCCATCGCCAGCGCCGATATTGTGATTACCAGCACCGGCGCGCCCCACACTATTTTAAACTGTGATCTGGTTGCACCGGCGCTGGCTGCTCGCCCCGAGCGCCCGCTATTCATCATCGATATTGCCGTGCCGCGTGATGTTGACCCCAGCGTGGCCGCCCTGCCCAACGTGTACCTGCGTGACATTGATGATCTGCAAACCACCGCCGAACAAAATGTAAAAGACCGGGAAGCAGAAATCCCGCAGGTTGAGGCCATTGTCGAGGAGGAGATTGGCAAATATATGGAGTGGCGCAATTCGCTGAGCGCGGTTTCAACCATCACAGCCCTGCGCCAGCACATAGAAAGCCTGCGCCTGAGTGAGCTGGAGCGGTTGTTTAGCCGGCTGGAGCTGGATGACCGCGAGCGGGAATTGGTGGCCACCATGAGCCACCGGTTGATCAACAAAATCCTCCACGAGCCAACCATCCGGTTGAAAAAAGAAACCAGCAACGGCAACGGCGCTCTGTACACCTCGGCTGTGCGCCACCTGTTTTTGTAACCGCCGATGACCACGCCGCCCGTTGTTTCTATTATTGGCAAATCAAAATCCGGTAAAACCACGCTCATCGAAAAACTGCTGGCGATTTTGAGCCGGCGCGGTTATCGGCTGGCCACCATCAAACACCACTTTCACACCGATGCCACCCTCGACACGCCGGGCAAAGATACCTGGCGGCACGCGCAGGCCGGCGCGGAACGAGTAGTGCTGATTTCGCCGCTGACCACGGTTACGTTTGATTATCCGCCCCAGCCGCCCTCGCCCCAACAAATTGCGGCGGCGATGACCGGTTTTGACCTGGTGCTGGCCGAAGGTTTTTCTCAGGCCGGGCTGCCTTGCATTGAAGTACTGCGCGCCGAGCGCAACCGCACGCCCATCAGTGATCCCCGCTACCGGCTGGCGCTGGCCGCCGATTTCCCCATAAAAGATTCCGGCCCGGTGTTTGACCTGAACGACGCTTCCGGGCTGGCCGCTTTTATTGAAAACACGCTCATCCGGCCTCCGGCGTGATGAACAGTATTAATGGGATTTGCCCGATTGTGTAAAACTCACAAGGGATAGAGCGGGAGGGGCGCTACACCTAACGCTGGTGCTGAAGGTACTGCTGCTTTATCTCATGGAGAGCCGCTGCAACCAACTCGTATTCGGCCTCAATCGCAGCCAGTTGAGCCGCGGCTTTGTTTAAATCACCGGATTTGGCTTTACTTTCCAGCTCTTCAAACAAACTGGCCAGCCGGTAAGCGGCAACCTGTCCGGCATTGGGCTTAAGGGTGTGGGCTTCGCGGTGGACACTCTCTGCATCGCCGGCGGTAATGGCCCGCTGTAGTTTGCCAATTGCGGCGGGCGCAAATTTAAGGAACATCTCCACAAATTGGAGCATAATTTCCCGGCTGCCATCACCCAACGACTCGCTGAATTCTTTGAAAGCTGCCAGATCAACCGGGTAAGGTTTGGTTACCGGCAGCGGCCGGGCCAAAACCGGTGTGGGCGGCTCCGCGGCTATTTCTCCAATTGACCGGCAATAATCGAGCGCGCGCTGCAATTCTTCCAACCGAACCGGTTTGCTAACATAATCATTCATACCGGCTTCGAGACACTGTTCACGGTCGCTGGCCATGGCGTTGGCGGTCATGGCCACAATTTGCGGCTGGCGGTCAAAAGGCCATTGCTGGCGGACAATGCGGGTGGCTTCCAGGCCGTCCATTTCCGGCATTTGAACATCCATCAAAATAACATCGTAGGGTTGGCGCATGAGCGCTTCCAGCACTTCAAGGCCGTTGGCCACAACATCGGCGTGGTAGCCTAATTTTTCCAGCAGGCGCACCGCAACTTTTTGATTGATGGTGTTATCTTCTGCCAGTAAAATTTTGAGCGAATGCTCTGGCCGGGCCACCGCTTCTTTTTGGATGGGCGCTGCCTGCGCCGGCTGACCCGAAATAACTGAGGTGAGTACCTGGTACAACTGCGCCGGTTTGATGGGTTTGGTCAGCGAAGCGCTGAAGTAATCGGTTGTAAAATCTTCTTCGCGCTTGCCCAACCCGCTCAACAGAATCAGCGGCAAGGCCGCGGTCTGCGGCTGTGAGCGAATTTTGGCCGCCAGGGCTGCGCCGTCCAGCACAGGCATGCCGTAATCCACAATGGCTACATCAAACGATTTTTCGGCAGCCAAAAATTCAAGCGCCTGCGGTCCATTCTCGGCAGCTACGGCCTGCATACCCCAGGCGCCGGTTTGCCGGCTCAGTATGGTCCGCGCGGTGGGATTATCGTCAACAATCAAAATGCGCTTGCCGGCCAGATTCGGCTGGTTGGATTTTAAGTAGGGGTGCGGCTGGTCGGCCACCGCTTTGGCCAGAATGGTCACGTAAAACGTAGAGCCTTGCCCCGGCTGGCTTTCAACCCACATTGTGCCGCCCATTAGCTCGCTGAGCCGGCGGCTGATGGCCAGCCCCAGGCCGGTGCCGCCGTAGCGCCGGGTGGTAGAAGCATCAACCTGGCTGAAAGAGCGGAACAACCGGTCCAGTTTATCCGGCGGAATACCAATGCCGGTATCACGGACGGAAAATTCCAGCAGGTAGTTATCTTCCGCTACCGGCTGGCCGCTAACCGACAGCACAATTTCACCGGCCTCGGTAAATTTAACCGCGTTGTTGAGCAGATTGACCAAAATTTGCCGCAGCCGGGTCACATCACCCATAAAAGCCGGCGAAAGGCCATCCTCCATTAAATAACTGATCTCCAATCGTTTTTCAACGGCCGCCGCGGCAATCAAATCGAGCGAGTCTTCAATGCAGTCTCTCAAGTTAAAAGGCTGCTTTTCCAGTTCAAGCCGGTTGGCCTCTATTTTTGAAAAATCGAGGATGTCGTTGATGATAGCCAGCAGCGTATCACCGCTGGTGCGAATGGTTTCCACAAAATCACGCTGTTCCGGGTTGAGCGCGGTATCCAGCAGCAAGCCGGTCATGCCAATGACCGCGTTCATTGGGGTGCGGATTTCGTGGCTCATGTTGGCCAAAAATTCGCTCTTGGCCTGGGTGGCGGCTTCGGCGGCCTCTTTGGCCTGGCGCAATTCAAGCTCAATCCGTTTTCGTTCGTCAATTTGGGTTTCAAGTTCGGTGGCGTAGCGACGCAGTTCGCGGTACAGCCGGGCGTTTTTTATAGCCAGGCCGGCCTGGTCGGCAAACGCCCGCAAACGAGTGGCCTCAATTTGAGAAAACGCATTCGGCGTGGCGCTGTCTAAATTTAAAACACCGATGAACTGGCCATCGAGGTTGATAGGCGCGGCTGCGTTTGACCGAATCCAGTCCGTTGCCGGCGAGCTGACCCAGTGTGGGTCTGCCTCGGTATCGGGGATGATTACCGGCAAACCGGTTTCTTTCATTTTTTTCAGGTTGTGAACATCCTCAACCCGGAACCGTATTTTCCCAATTTCATCGGCAACACCCACGGCCCGATAGCCCCGGTGCCGGACAACCCGGGCCACGCCATCTTCAACCAGCATCACATTAACAACATCAGCCTGCACCACCCGGTCAACATTTTCCAAAATCCGGTCAAGCAGCTCATCAAAATCCAGCGTGGTGGTGAGCGCCGCTGCTGTTTTTTGCAGCGACTCCGCCAGAATGCGCTGCTCAAATTCGGCCTTTTCGGCCTGCCGCAATTCAGAAATATTGCGAACAATGGCCATCACTTGCTGCTCTGGCAGGGGCAGCAGCCGCGCTTCAAAATCCTTTTGCTCCCCGGCTATCTCCAGCGAATACTGTACCGAGACCGGCTGCCCGCCTTCAATCACCTGCCGAACGGTCGCGGTTAGCAACTGCCCCGGTTTTTGCGGCAGCACCTCACCCAGAGATTTACCCAAAAACTCGGAGGGGTGGCCGTACAAATCTTCAACCAGGCCGCCGCGGTAATCCAGAATGATGCCATCGGCGTCAATTTTAAAATAAAGGTCGGGGAAGGCCTCAACAATGCTTTGGAGTTCCAGGGCGCTCTGGCGCTGGTCCAGGTAGAGCCGGGTATTTTGAATGATGATGGCTGCAAAATTGGCGGTGGCCATCATCAAATTGACATCGTGCTGGGTGAAATCACGCTGCTCCGGCCGGTTGATGGCGGTGATGGTGCCCAAAATCATATCGCGGTGGCGCAGCGGAACTACAATAATCGAGCCGCAGTTGGTAGCGGCCCGGCGCTGCTGAACTTCGCGGCTTTCGCGGGGGTCCGGCCCATTTTTTGATGACAGCACCGGCCGCAAATGGCGCAGCGCCCAGCCGCTCAGGCCGTGCCACAGTTCATCAAACGGAATGGTGGTGACAATGTTATCCCGGCCCGGCCCACCTTTCACAAAATGGTCAATGAACTGCTGTTCAAAATCAAAGGCGATCAGCGCAACACGGTCAGCCGGCAGAACGTGGGCGATTTTATCAACCACCGCCTGCAACATTTCCGGCAGGGCTTCAACTGTCCAGAGCGCGTCACTCAGTTGGTACAGGGCCTGAACCCCATTCAGCGCGTGGTCCATTTCGTCAGTTTGGTGAGCCACCTTCTGGCTCAGTTGATCCTGCTTTACGCCAAGCCAGTACCCCAACAGCCCCAAAATAAATGGAGCGGCGTCAATAATCCACAACAACGGGTTCGTCAGGTGGGCCTGGAACAGCGTGGTTAAATTCAAAGCGACGCTGGTTTGCCCCACTGCAACCAGCGTGCCGACCAACGGAAAGATGCAGCCAAACAAAACGCCGGCCAGCGTATATCGAGCCACGTGGGATTTAAAGAACTTTTCGTCCACCGGAGAATGTTTCCTCTTGAGCTGGCACCAACAACACACCCCAACTTTTACTATTATGACACAGAATTACAATCATCGTTATTGACTTGCCTTATTCTATGGTGTAGACAGCTAAATTTCAAGTCCCTTTGAGTACCATTAGATTCAGCAGCCGGTGACGCTTGTGCTATAATGGGGCCATGAACACCATCCGCATTGGCTTAAACGCCCACTTGCTCTCGCTCAGCCAATCCTACCGGGGCGCCGGGATCAGTTGGTACATTGTCAACTTGCTCAAAAATCTGGGCCGGGTTTCGCCGCCCGGCTTCAACTACACCGCCTTTTTGGCCGACCGGGCCTTTACCGGCCAGGCTGATCGTCTCTCGCTGCAATTTAGCCGGTTACCCACCCGGCGGCCGGTGGCGCGAATTTTTTGGGAGCAATTCATCCAGCCGCTGGCTTTGCGCCGGGCCGGGGTAAATTTGCTGCACGCGCTGGCGTTTGTGGCCCCGGCGGCCAGCCCCTGCCCCTACGTGGTCACTGTTTACGATCTGAGCTTTATCCGCTACCCAGAGGCGTTCCGGCCGTTTAACCGCTGGTATTTGCGTTACTTTACCGGCCGCACCGTTAAACGAGCGCGGGCCGTGATTACCATTTCAGAAAGCACGCGGCAGGATGTGATCAACTTTTTGGGTGTGCCGCCGGAGCGAGTCCACACCATTTACTGCGGCAGCGACGCGGCTTTTCAACCGCTGCCCCAGGCTCAAATCGATGCCTTTAAAGCCGTCCAAAATTTGCCGGCCGATTTTGTGCTGTTTTTGGGCACGTTGGAGCCGCGCAAAAACATCGATGGCTTGATCCGGGCCTACGCCCTGTGGCGCAAGCAGCAGCCATCTGCGCCGCCGTTGATTATTGCCGGCGGCCAGGGCTGGTATTATCAGCACATTTTCAATCTGGTCAAAGAACTCAACCTGACGGATGCCATACGCTTTCCCGGCTATGTGCCGCAAGAATCGCTGCCGCTGTGGTATAATGCGGCCTCACTCTTTGTATACCCTTCTCATTTTGAGGGATTTGGCCTGCCGGTGCTGGAGGCAATGGCCTGCGGCACGCCGGTGATTACCAGCACCGCCGCCTCGCTGCCGGAAGTAGCCGGAAACGCCGCCCGGCTGGCAAACCCCGGCGATGCACCGGGCCTGGCCACGGCGCTGGCCCAGGTTTACAACCAGCCGGAGTTGCGGCAACACATGTCGGCGGCCGGACTGGCTCGCGCCGCCCTGTTTAGCTGGCAAGCCACTGCTCAAAATACGGTTGCGATTTATCAGAAAGTCACAGCCAATGAAACGCCTTGAAATTCTATTTACCGACCAGCGGGTCGCGTTTACCGTGTGGGTGCTGGTTGATATTCTGCTGATAAATATTGCCGGGGTGCTGGCCTACTGGGTGCGGTACGATCTGCAACTGTTCCGCGCCGTAGACCCGGCTTTTGACAACCCCTACTACGTTTATCTGCCGTTTGTGGCGTTGTTCACCCTGCTGCTGATTGTGGTTTACCGCCAGCACGGGGTTTACCGCCTGCGCCGCCACGTTTCCTGGATTGACGAAGTGTACGGCATCATCCAGGGCACCGCCACCGGCACCATCATCACCATTGTGTTTATCTTTTTATACCGGCCGGCGTTTTACTCGCGGATTATTTTTATCTACGCCGGCATCATCGCCGTGGTGCTGCTGGCGCTGAGCCGGCTATTCAAAGTGGCCCTGCTGCGCCGCATGCGGCGGCAGGGGATTGGCGTTAATCGGGTATTGGTGGTGGGCGCCGGCGAGGTAGCCCGCACTATTATGCGCGTGGCCGTGGCCAACCCGGAATACGGTTTTCAGATTATGGGCTTTCTGGATGATCACCCGGCCAAAGGTGAAACCGATATTGGCCGCTTCAAGGCGCTGGGCAAGGTAGACAACCTGCCGGAAATCATCGAGCAGAAAAATATAGACGAGGTAATTGTTACCCTGCCGTGGCAGTATCACCGCCGGATTATGTCGATTATGAACATTTGCGAGCGGCATGGGGTGCGCGCCCGGATTGTGCCCGATATTTTTCAAATGCGCATCAGCCACATGCACATTGAGGAATTTGGCGGCGTGCCGATGATCGGCATCCGTGAAACCGGCATTGGCGGGCTGGGCCAGTTTGTCAAACGCAGCATCGATGTGGTGGTGTCAAGTTTGGTGCTGGTGCTTTTTTCGCCGATTATGGGGCTGGTGGCGCTGATCATCAAAATGGAGTCGCCGGGGCCGGTTTTGTTTGAACAGGAGCGCGTGGGCAAAAACGGCAAGCTGTTCACCCTGTACAAATTCCGCTCAATGGTGGAGGGGGCCGACGCCCAAAAATCGCAATTGGCCGCGCTCAATGAGGCCGATGGGCCGCTGTTTAAAATTAAAAACGACCCGCGTTTAACCCGGCTGGGCAAATGGATGCGCCGGCTGAGCATCGACGAACTGCCGCAGCTTTACAATGTGCTCAACGGCGATATGAGCCTGATCGGCCCGCGCCCGCCCATCCCTGCAGAAGTTGAGCAGTACCAGGAATGGCACAAACGCCGGCTGGAAATTGCGCCCGGCCTGACCGGGCTGTCGCAGGTGAGCGGGCGGTCGTCGCTCACGTTTGACGAAACCGCCATGCTGGATATTTATTACATCGAAAACTGGTCGCCGGCGCTGGATACCAAAATACTGCTGCAAACCATTCCCCGCGTAATTTTTGGCAACGGCGCGTATTAAAAC
>CAYOXS010000034.1:0-2312 GCA_964407935.1 uncultured Caldilineaceae bacterium | reverse complement strand
TGGGCGTTATATTCGGCGTAGCGCACATCCGGCGGCAGCGCCTTGACCATCGCCGCAAAATCGGCCACGGATTTTCTCAGTCTTTTAAGCTGACACAGTTCGTCAGGAGTGTACGTTGTCATTTGTCGGTATCCTCTGGATGCAAAACTATCGACGGATTATAGCCGCCCCGGATTGATGCGCAAAATCCGGCCCTGTCATCTTTTTTGAAGTGGATTGACCGTGCTATAATAGCCCGGTTTGCTCAGGAAAAGGATGGGTGTGTCCGAAGCGCCGCAGGCCGGGGGTTGGGGGTGTCCCCCCTCCCCCTGCTTGCCGCTTTTGGACAGCCCCGACAAGGACTTATGACCCAATTTTCATTTGAACTGCTGCACCAGGATTCCCAAACCAGCGCCCGCGCCGGCGTTATCCACACCCCCCACGGCGACATCCCGACGCCGGTCTTTGCCCCGGTTGGCACCCAGGCCACCGTTAAAACGCTCACCCCGGTTGATCTGCACGGGCTGCGAGCCACGCTGATTTTGGCCAACACCTATCACCTGTACCTGCGCCCCGGCCCGGAACTCATCGCCGATTTTGGCGGGCTGCACCAGTTTATGCAGTGGGACGGCCCCATCCTCACCGACTCCGGCGGGTTTCAGGTGTTCAGCCTGTCCGGCCTGCGCGAAATCGATGAGACCGGCGTCACTTTCCGCTCCCACATCGACGGCTCCAAACACCGCTTCACCCCGGAGCGAGTCATCGAAATTGAAGAGCAGTTGGGGGCCGACATCATTATGGCCTTTGACGAGTGCCCACCACCCGGCGATTACGATTACAACGTACAGGCGCTCGCCCGCACCCATCGCTGGGCCGAGCGCTGCAAAGCCGCCCAGCGCCGCCCCGACCAGGCGTTGTACGGCATTGTGCAGGGCGGCATCTTCCCGGACCTGCGGGTGCAGAGCGCCGAATTTCTCGGCGCGCTCGATTTTCCCGGCTACGGCATCGGCGGGCTGAGCGTGGGCGAAACCAAAGCCCAAATGCACGCCATTCTGGACATACTGCACCCCGTTTTGCCGCGCCACAAACCGCGCTATCTGATGGGCGTGGGCAGCCCGGAAGATTTGTTTGAGTGCGTGGCTCGCGGCGTGGACCAGTTTGATTGCGTGCTGCCCACCCGCATCGCCCGCAACGGAGCGGTATTTACCCACCAGGGGCGCATCAACCTGCGCAACGCCCGCTTCGCCGCCGACAAAGCCCCCATCGAGCCGGGCTGCCAGTGCTACACCTGCCGCACCTTCAGCCTGGCCTATTTGCGGCATCTGGTTATTGCCAAAGAAACACTGGCCCTGCGGCTGGCCACCATTCACAACCTGCATTTTATGCTGGAGACTATGCGCCGCATCCGGCAATCTATTTTTGACGGCACGTTTGCCCGGTACCGGCAGGAATTTTTGGCCAGCTACCGCGCCGTCCCGGAACACAAACGCGGCCAGCGCAAATTATCGTAAAGGAATCCTATGAACTTACTACAGGCGTTAATTTTGGGCATTGTCCAGGGCGCTACAGAGTACATCCCGGTCTCCAGTTCGGCGCATTTGGTGCTGGTGCCGTGGCTGCTGGGCTGGCCCGACGCCTCGTTTGAGTTTGAGGTGCTGGTGCAGTTGGGCACGCTGGTGGGCGTGTTTATTTTTTTCTGGAGCGATATTGTGGCCATTGTTCGGGCCGTGCTCGCGGGGCTGATACAGCGCCGGCCGCTGGCCACATTTGAGGCCAAACTCGGCTGGCTGGTGGTGGTCAGCACCATTCCGGCGGTGGTGCTGGGGCTGCTGCTCAAGGATTATTTTGAGGCCGTTTTTGCCGCGCCGGTGCTTGTGGGCGGGCTGCTCATTTTAACCGCACTACTGCTGGTCGTCGCCGAGCGCTTTGGCTCGCGCCAGCGCCAGTTGAAAGAACTGGGCTGGCTGGATGCCGTGATTCTCGGTTTTTGGCAGGCGGCGGCCATTTTGCCTGGCATCAGCCGCTCCGGGGCCACCATCAGCGGCGCGGTGCTCAAAGGCTTTGACCGCACCTCGGCGGCGCGTTTCAGCTTTTTAATGTCGATCCCGGTGCTGCTGGGCGCGGGCGGCGTGGCCGTGCTCGATCTGGTTGGCAACGGCACGCTGGCGGTCCAGCTCCCCTCGATTACCGTTGGCTTTATCGCCGCGGCGATTTCCGGCTATTTTTGCATCAAGTGGCTGCTGGGGTATTTGCAGCGCCATTCGCTGTATGTTTTTGCGGCGTATTGCGCCGGTTTGAGTGTGTTGACTATCCTCATCGCGTTGCTGCGCAAT
>CAYOXS010000033.1:26880-29724 GCA_964407935.1 uncultured Caldilineaceae bacterium | reverse complement strand
TCATCAGCAACAACCAGGCGCAGGGCATCCGGCTGGCCAACCAAACGCTTGCCTTTGACGCGGTGGTAGTCACCTCACAAACGCCCATTTTTCAACGGCTGATCCCCGCCGCGCCGGCGGAATACCACCACCTGCTGAACAGCATCGAATATCTGGGCGTAATTTGCCCTATTTTGGTGCTGAACCGGCCGCTCACCGGCTACTGGACGCTCAACCTCACCGACGACAGCACCCCTTTTACCGGCGTCATCGAAACCACCGCTTACATTGACCCCCAATTTGTGGGCGGGCATCATCTGGTGTATTTACCCAAATACACCGCGCCGGGCAGTTCGTGGCAAAAAATGACGGATGACGAAATCAGAGAGCTGTGGCTGGCTAATATTGAAAAAATGTTCCCCAATTTTGACCGGGCCTGGATTCAGGATTTCCCGGTTAACCGCAGCCGCTACGTTGAACCGCTGCACCCGCTCAACTCGGCGCACCTCATCCCGGCTATCGACACCCCGGTGGAGAATCTGTTTTTGGCTACTACCGCCCAAATTTACCCGGCCCTCACCAATGGCGAGTCGGTGAGCCGGCACGCTCAGGAAACGGCCCGCCGCGTGGCCCTGCATCAGTCCGCGCGAACGCCCCGGCCCATTCCTGAACCGGCGTAAGGCGCGTTTCAATCAATTAGCCTCAAAATCCTTTAACGCCAGCCGGTATTGCCGGGCCGGTACCGTGCCCAGTTTTTCGGGGCGATGGCCGGTAAGCGCCTGCACAATTTTGGCCACGTGCTCGTGGCTGTTTTCAATAAACACCCGGTAGCGATCCTGCCGCTCGCCGGCGGTGGTGGTGCCGGCCACGTACAACCCCGGCACATTGGTTTCCATTGTTTCCGGGTTAAATTTGGGGATGCGGCGCGGCCCTTCCAGCTCAACCCCGGCCGCTTCAAACAGCGACATATCGGCCCGATACCCGGTAGCCAGCAGCACAAAATCGGCAGGGTGAACAACCTGCTCATCGCGCAGCACCGATTGCAGCACCACGTGCTCCGGCGTAATCTCCACCGGCACGGTTTCGGCGAAAAACTTAATGTTGCCGTTTTCAATTTGGGCCACCAAATCCGGCCGGATGTGCTCTTTAACGCGGGCGCTGAACACCTCGCGCCGGTAACTCACCGCCACCTCGGCCCCGGCCCGCCAGCAGCGCAGCGCCGCCTCTACCGCCGAATTTTTGCCGCCCACCACCAGCAGCCGCCGCCGAAAATAATCGTGCGGGTCGCGGAAGTAGTGGGTTACGTGGGGCAAATCTTCGCCGGGGATGTGCAGCCGGTTGGGCTGGTCCATATCGCCCTTGGCCAGCACCACCGCTTTGGCCCGGTATTGGCGCGGGCCGGCCAGCGTTTCGGTATCAATCACAAAGCCGATGTCGCCGCGCTGCAGGCCGGTCACTTTTTCATACGAGTTGATGCACAGATCAAACTGCTCCACCACCCCGCGCAAATAGGCCAGGTATTCCTCACCGGTAATGCGCCCCTGGTGATTGTTTTGGATGGGCACGCCGGCAATGGCAATCCGCTCCGACGTGCTGAAAAAACTGGTATTACGCGGCCACCAGCTCATAGTATAGCCAATCTGGCGGGCGTCAAACTGAATATAATTGACTCCGGCCAGCTTCAGCGATACGGCCAGTTCCAGGCCAATGGGGCCGGCGCCAATAATCGCCACGTCAAATATTTCGCTCTCGTTGCTTCCGTCCTGATTCATGAACTCACTCGACTCCTGATTGTGTTTGATTCTTTTAGAGATTACGCACTTGAGGTCAGCGTCAATATTTTTGACCACGGAGACACAGAGTTCACTGAGTTTTTATAAATTTTTCAGTGTTCCCTGTGCCTCCGTGGTTGATTATTGCTCGATCATTATTCAACTGCGCAAGTCTAGCTTTTCTGGCAAATTGTACCGGATTGCCGCCAAATTCAAAAAACAGCCGGCCACCCCAACACCGCCGGCTGCTTTTTCGACACTATCTGTTCTATGATATAATGCGCGGCTATGAAAGGTCGCTTAAACGCCGCAACGCGCGCAGATTGGTGGGTGGGCGCGGCCGTGGGGCTGGCCGCGCTGGCGCTGTACAGCAAAACTCTGGCGCCAACCGTGCTCCAGGCCGATGGCGGTGAATTTCAATTTGTACCGTGGCTGCCGGGCATTGCCCACCCCACCGGCTATCCGCTGTATGTGCTGCTGGGCTGGGTGTGGACGCACGCCCTGCCGTGGGGCAGCGTGGCCTGGCGCATGAATTTGCTATCGGCGGTGCTGGCCGCGCTGGTAGTAAGCCTGACTTACGCCATTACCCGGCAAATTCTGGCGCAGACGGCCGCCGAAGCGCCAACCGGCGGCCAGCGAGTCATTGCGGCCGCAACGGCGGTCACATTTGCCGCAACCGCCACATTTTGGAGCCAGGCCATCATCGCCGAGGTGTACGCCCTGCACACCCTGTTTGTGGCGGCCATCATCGGCCTGGCCCTAAAATATGGGCTTCAAAAAAAAAGCGCCTACAGTTATCTGCTGGCGTTGCTGTTTGGGCTGGGGCTAACCCATCACATTACCACCATTTTGCTGCTGCCGGCGCTGCTGGTTTATTTGTGGCTGGCCAACCGCCTGGCCGGGCCAGAGTCATCGGCCTTTGACAAAATCAAATGGCTGGCCGCTCGTGCCGGGCTGGCCGCGCTGCCGCTGTTGCTGTATTTGTACCTGCCGCTGGCCGCGCCAAACACACCGTATGCCACCCTGCACCTGAGCGAATCGCAGCCGCTGGTACTGTACGAAAACTCGCTGCGCGGATTTATGCAGCACGTAA
>CAYOXS010000033.1:4895-26780 GCA_964407935.1 uncultured Caldilineaceae bacterium | reverse complement strand
TGGCGCACGGGCTGGCCCGCCGCTTTGTGCGGCGCAAACTGGGCGCGCCGGAAGAATCGGCGGTGGGTTACCTGACCGGCCGGCTGGAACAAAACATGCTCGGGCTGACCACCGCCGGGTTGTCACTGTTTTTTTTTGCCCTGCCTCTTACCCTGCTGGCAACTCAATTTGATACCATCTCTCAGGCAGCCAATACTGAAGCCGACCAACGCTGGCAGCAGATTCTCAACGAACCGCTGCCGGCGGCGGCGGTGCTGCTGAGCAACGACCGCAACGAAATGATGCCTATGTGGTACTACCAATATGTTGAACATCGCCGCCCGGACTTGCTGGGGCTTTTTCCGCTTATTGTGCCGGACCCGGCCTTTGCCACCGTGGGCGGCGTGCTGGACCAGGCGCTGGCTTCGGGCCGGCCGGTTTACCTCATCAAACCGATGGACGGGTTGAGTCTGAAAGCCAACCTTTCCCCGGCGGGCACGCTGGTGCAG
Organism: uncultured Caldilineaceae bacterium; assembly: GCA_964407935.1. Classification (GTDB taxonomy): domain Bacteria; phylum Chloroflexota; class Anaerolineae; order 4572-78; family J111; genus J095. Next base: position 26,292 of record CAYOXS010000033.1, on the reverse strand, counting down.
GCTACGCCGTTCACCGGCCAGCCAACCATCCCGCTGCCCAACCAGATTTTTGCCTCCGGCGACGAGCGCATCCGGTTGCTGGGCTATGATCTCGCGCCCAATCCGGCCACGCCCGGCGCGGCGCTCACCGTTACCCTTTACTGGCAGGTTATATCGCCATTGTCAACCGATACCACCAGCACCGTGCAACTGCTCGATGGCAGCGACCAGCGGGTTGCTCAAAGCGATCACCGGCCCGGCGGCGATTTTTACCCCAGCCGTCTGTGGCAGCCCGGCGAAATTTTGCGGGATCAGCACCAAATCCAGCTTCCGGCATCGATTTTACCGGGCCAGTTACGCCTGCTGGTGGGGTTGTATTCGCAGCCGGAACCGGGCGTGATTGTTGGGCTGGGCAGCACCTCAGAAATTGGGGCGGTGACCGTTGAGTAGGCTCAAACACAACCCCGAACGTATGGCCTGGACCGTGTTGCTCACCTCCTTCAGCATTTTTTGTTCGCTGGTGGTGCTGGTGCCGGTTTCCATTTACTGGTACGCCGTCAACGCCAGCCAGCCGCTCTCCGCCGAATTAACGTCGGTGCGCGGAATTGTGCTGATTGACAACGCCAACGGCCAGCCCACCACCTCCATTACCGATGGCAGCACTGTTTCATTTGCCGAAGATTTTGCCGCCGTCACCGACGAAACCTCGCAGGCAATCATCACCTTTGCCGACGACAGCAGCTTAACCCTGTACGGCAACACCAGCATTGTGCTCACCGAGTCGCGGCAGCCACGCTTTGGCCTCAGCCCCAACCCGGCCCGGATTCAAGTTGAGCTGAAAAAAGGGCGCATCCGGGCCACGGCCGCCCGCAGCGTCGATGATCTGTCGTTTGAGGTGACAACACCGCATGCCGTGGTCGAATTAGGCCAGGGCAGCTACTCGGTTGAAGCAACCGACGCCGAAACCCAGGTGACCACCCGGTTTGGTTCGGCCACGCTGACCAGCGGCTACGATTCCATCACGCTGAGCCAGGGCCAGCGGGCCATCGTCGGCATCGATACGCCGCTGTCGCCGCCGCTGCCGGCCGCGCAAAACCTGCTGCAAAGCAGCAGTTTTTCGCCAACGTTTGAAGATAATTGGGAAACCTACGCCATCACCCCTATTGAAAGCGTTACCACCACCGCCACCGTGGTCATCTTCCAAAACCGGCCGGTGCTCAATTTACGCAGCGAAGGACAGGACAACATTCACTCAGAAGTGGGTGTGGTGCAAACGGTCAACAAAGATGTGCGGGATTACCAATCGCTGCGGGTGTTTGCCGAAGTCCGGCTGGTCAACCAGTCGCTGCCGGGGGGCGGGCAGCTCGGTTCGGAATTTCCCATTATGCTGCACGTAGCCTACAAAGACGCCAGCGGCAACGACCGCGACTGGTTTCACGGTTTTTACTACCCGCCACCGCCGGAAAATTACATTTTGTACAACCAGCCCGATAACTCCAACGAGCGCATTGCCCGCTTTTTGTGGTACCCCTACGAGTCGGTTAATCTGCTGGCCTCGCTGGGGCCGGCCAAACCGGTCTACATCAAATCGATCCGCATCTATTCTTCCGGCTGGATTTACGATGCGATGGTGGCCAATATCTCGCTGCTGGCCGAGGAGTAACCGTGGCCAAACGATTGCCCAATTGGTCGGGCCGGTGGGCAGTGGGGCTGGCCGCAATTTTGCTGCTTTACGCCGCGCTAAGCCTGCCCCAGTTAAACCTGCCCGGCCTCCACTACGACGAAGCCTTTGAAGCCGTACCCGCGCTGCAACTGCTGCTCGGCCGGCCGGTAACCGCTTTTCGCGGCAGCGGGCTGGCGCTGGGCGGCGCCCTCTTTCCGCTGATGACTCAGGATTACATCGGCGCGCTCAACCTGTACGCCGCTATGCCGTTTATCGCCGTGCTGGGGCCAACCCCGGCCGCGCTGCGTTTAATGTCGATTGGCTTTGGCGCGGTCACGCTGCTGTTCACCTTTGGGCTGGCCCGGCGGCTCACCGGCAGTTACGCCGCGGGACTGGCCGCCGCGCTGCTGCTGGCGGTGGACCCCACGTTTATTTTTTGGAACCGGCAAGGCGTGTTTGTGACCAACATCACCGCGACCATTGGCGTGGCGGCGGCCTACTGCTGGGCGCGGCGCTGGCCGGCCGGGGCGATTGGCTGGAGCATCGCCGGGGCGTTTTTGCTGGGTTTGGGGCTTTACGCCAAATTTCTCTTTTTGTGGCTCATCTTTGCGCTGGCGGGCGCGGTGGTGCTGCTCAACCTGCCGTGGCTGCTGCAAAACCGAAGACAACTGCCGGCGCTGGCCAAAAAATTCACCCCGGAAGCGGCGCTGGCCAGCGGCGCGTTTTTGCTTGGCTGCTGGCCTTTGTTAGTTTACAACCTGCAAACCGGCGGCACGCTGCTCAACATCAGCCAGAACGCCGGCACCTCCTACTACGGCGTCAACAATCTAAACGTGATCGCCAACCTCGCCGCCCGGTTGGGGCAATTTGTGTTGGTGCTCAACGGCGGGCATTTGTGGTATTTGGGGCGGGTTATCGCCAACCCCATCGCCCCGATTGGCTTTGGCGTGATGGTCGTATTAATAGGCATTTTCGCTACGCGAAGGCACTCGACCCCGCAAAATACCGGCCATTTCTCGCCCGCCAAAATTGGGCTGTTTCCGCTGCTGGTCATCGCTTTGGTGATTTTAGCCAGCATTGGCACGGTGTCGGCGCTGTGGGTGACTCATTTTGCGGTTTTGCTGCCCTGGCCGGCGCTGGCGCTGGCGGCTGGCGGCTGGTTTGTGCTGCAAAACCGGGCGCGCGCAATTTTGGTGGGAGCGGGCATCGGGTTGGCCGCGCTGATGGTTTCAAACCTGATAACCGTTGTTGCCTATCACCGGGCGCTGGCCGAAAGCGGCGGCCTCAGCGCTCACTCGGACGCCATTTACGATTTGAGCCGCTGGCTCGATGAGCACGCCGCCGGCACGGTGGTGGCGATGGATTGGGGGCTGGCCGCGCCGGTGGTCTATCTAACCGACGGCCGGGTCAACGCCGTGGAAGTATTTGGCTACCAGTGGCAGCCCGACGCCCAACTGACCGGGCGGCTGGAAAACTTTATCCGCCAGCCGGAAACACTGTACTTGTGGCGCGCCCCCGATGAAATTATTTTTGATCGCAGCAGCCAGTTCAAAGCGCTGTACCAACCGCAAAATCTGGAAGAGACCATCGAAGAGGCCTTCTACGAGCGCAGCGGCCGGCCGATTTTGGGCGTTACCCGGCTGGTGGCCAAAGGCACCGCCGCCAACCCGCCGCAGTGATCGCCCGGCAAATTGACTTTGAGATTGCAACTGGGGTATATTTCAACGAGGAATCCAGTAATGACCCACAAACTCCTCACCCAAAATCTGATCACACTCAACCAAATCGTTGAGTCATTGAACCGGGCGGTTGATGTGCGGCAGGCGCTTGATTTTGCGCTGGTCCGGCTCATCGATTTGATGGGGCTGGAAACCGGCTGGATTTTTCTCAAAGACGAAACCGCGCAGAATCGCTGGGCCGGCAAGGGGTATGTGCTGGCCGCCTATCACAACCTGCCGCCGGCGATGGGTATCAATCGGGCGCGAGCCTGGAAAGGCGGCTGCGACTGCCAGGCCTTGTGCGCCCGGGGCGCGCTGACGGCAGCCTTCAACGAGGTCCGCTGTAGCCGCCTGCAAAATGCGCCGGGCGACCGGCACGATTTGGTCGTGCACGCCTCGGCGCCGCTGCGCTCCGGCGACGAAATTTTGGGCATTCTCAATGTCGCCGCCCCGGATTGGGAGTCGTTTAGCGAAGAAGCGCTGATCCTGCTGGCCAATGTTGGCAGCCAGATTGGCATTGCTTTGGAACGAGCGCGCCTGTTTGAAATGCTCAAAGAGCAGCGCATTCACGAGCAGGCGGTGCTGCTGGATTTGTCGAACCAGCTTTTGAGCCGCCCCAAACTGGATGAATTGATGGCCTATCTGGTTGAAGAGGTGCCGCGCCTGCTGGGGGTTGACGCCTGCGCCATATTGCTACCGGATGAAGACGACCCCTCGCAACTGGTTTTTTCGGCGGCCAGCGGCTGGATTGACAACCCGGTCACGTCGCAGCGCTGCGTGCCGGCCACTGAGCGCAGCGGGTCGGGCTGGGTAATGCTCAACCAGGAGCCGCTGCGGATTGAGGATTTTGAAAACGACGACCCAACGCCGTGGAACGCGCCCTGGTTTCATAACGAAGGCTTTCGCGGGCAAACGGTTGTCCCGCTGATTGTTGAGAGCCGCTCGATTGGCACGTTGATCATCAATTCCAGAACGCCGCGCCTGCTGAGTGACGATGAACTCAATTTGCTGCAATTGATGGCCAACCAGGCCGCCATCGCCATTGAAAACGCGCGCCTGCACCGGGAAGAAATCAAACGGCAACGCATGGAAGATGAACTGGCCGTGGGGCAACAAATCCAGCTCAGCCTGCTGCCCAACGGCCACCCGGAGGCCGAAGGCTGGGATTTTGCCTCCATTTACCAGCCTTCGCAGTTGGTGGGCGGGGATTTTTACGACTTTTTCCAACTGGCCGGCGACCCCAACCAGCTTGGGTTGGTCATTGCCGATGTTTCTGGCAAGGGCGTGCCGGCGGCGCTGTTTATGGCGCTGAGCCGCTCGATCATCCGCACCAAATCAATGAGCGGGCGGCATCCGGCCGGAGTGCTGCGCCGGGCCAACACGCTCATTTACAAAGATACCCGCTCAAAACTTTTTTTGACCGCTTTTTACGCCACGCTTGATCTGCAATCCGGCTGGATGGCCTACTCCAACGCCGGCCACAATTACCCCATGTGGCTGCGAGCCAAAACCGGACAGATTACCGAGTTGGTGGCTCACGGCACAATTATGGGCGCTTTTGAGCAAATCGAACTGGAAGAGTCGGAAATCGATATTGCGCCGGGCGATATGATCATTTTTTATACCGATGGAGTCACCGAGGCCATGAATGCCAAAGAGGAATTATTTGGCGAGGAGCGGCTGCAAAGCGTCATCGAGGCCCGGCCCCACGCCAGCGCGCAGGAAATGCTCGATGCAATTGTGGCCGCCGTGAATAAGTACACCGACGAAACACCCCAGGCCGACGATTTCACCATTTTCATTGTGAAACGGCTGCCGGCGGCCTCGTAGTTAACCGCTACACATTCCCCGGCGGGGTTAACGTGGGCCGGTAGTTGATGCTGGAGTAAATCTTGTCAACCAGGTCATCCTGGTCAAAATTTTTCTTTTCGATGATGAAGCTGGGCGCAAAGCGGTACGCCGACAGCCGTTTTAACCACTCGCTGCTGCCGCTGACAATAATGATTTTTACATCCCGATACCAGCGCCAGATTTGTTCGGCCAGCCGCAGCCCATCCATATTGTAGGGCACGCCGGATAAATTAACGTCAAGAATCAGCACATCCGGCCGGCAGCATTTGGCCTGGCGCAGGGCATCGCGTGGATTGGCCGCAATCATCACGTTAAACGGCTCATCGCGCAAAAAGCGGCGGAAGCTCCGCTGCCAGCTTGGGAAATCCTCAATGACCAAAATATTGTACTGTTGGTTTTTGGGCACAGATTGCAGACTAGTCATCTTCTCCACCTTGTTGTTCCAGGCTGTTCAACCCGGAAATCGGTAACCTCACCAAAAATTTACAGCCTCGTTTGACGTTGTTAACATATTGAATTCTGCCCCCCCAACGCTTCAAAAAGGTGTCGCACCACCACAGGCCGTAGCCAAGCCCATCTTTGCGGCCGCTAACGCCCAGTTTGAAAATATCAGCGGGGTCGAGATGTTCCGGCAACCCCGAACCGCTATCCTGCACGGTCACCAGCACCCACTGACCATCTTTTGACAGCCGGCTGGTAAATTTGATCACGCCGCGAACCTGGTCTTTCATCGCCTGCAACGCATTGTTGAGCAGATTTTCAAAGACCAGTTCCAGTTGATGCGTAGCCAGAATGGGCGGCACTGGCTGCAAATCTTCGATGATGATGGCGTTGATCATATTGGATCGTTTTTCTTGCAGCACGTGCAGAATAGACTCATTCACATCAATAAGTTCCTGCTCGGAGGCCTGGAACGGTTTTTTGATGTTTTCGGCCATAGCCAGGGTAGCATCGGCATTGGTCAGCATATCGACTAACAATTCATTCAACTCGGCAAACTTGAGTTTATCCTGCGCATGCTGGCGCATCATATATTTTAAATCAGCCCGGATAGCGCCAACCCAGTTATTTATACTGTGAACCATATTGCTGGCCATATCCCCCATTGCCACCACCTGAGACACGTTGGCCAACCGTTCCCGGATGTCGCGCTCGGTTTTAAATTGATAAGCATTGCGGATGGCGATTGCCGCCTGGACAGCAATCTGCTCCAGCAAATCCAACGATTGCGAGTTGAACACCTCATCCTGTTGGCTGGCGATATTCAGCACACCAATCAGCTCGTTGCCAAGTGAAATTGTGGTGCCCAGCAATGACCGCGGTCCCGGCCCAACGTTGGCTACCGCCGGGGAAGAGTTCTCTCTCAGGTAACGATTGTTTTTTAACAGCAGTTCCTTTACCTGTTTTATCTCTGGCAATGGCTGATGGTTGAGCAGACCAACCAGACCCGGCTGCACAATACATTGCGCGTCGCCGGTTTCGGGGTAACTGACCTGCTGCACCAAATCGCTGGCATATTTGCCGGCCAGTACAACCTGGCTGTAATCGGCCCCGGTTAGCTCTAACGCACCGTTGAGGATATGCGTTAGCACAATCTCCAAATCCAGAGAAGAATTGATCATGCGCTCAATGCGGCGCAACTGATCCAGTTCGGCTTCCCGCCGCTGCAGGCTCTGGGAAACCTGATGGTAGTGAATTGAGTTTTGCAGGGCGATGGCAGCGTGGGTGGCAAAAAAATTCAGAGAGTCCAAATCGGTGGCGGAGATTTCTTCTTTCTCTGTTCCGGCGCACAACACACCCAAAACCATGTGCTCTACTTTTAACGGGATTGTGGCAAATGTTTTAATCCGACAGCTGTTCTGAATATAGCCACACAGTTCGTGGTCCGCCACCGGCTGAAACAAATCGTGGAGTTTGTGCGTTACATTGGCCGCGCCCGTCAAACAGGTTTGCACCGCCAGATTCTTGCGGTCTTCCGCCAGCGAAACGGATCGGCCAATAATCTGCACGCCGAGCAACTGCTCGGCCAAATCCCAGTTTTGATGATGATAGAAATCACTAAACGCGATGGCCTGCACCGGCAGCGTCTGCCGTTCTTCATCGACAACCGCCAAGACCGCGGCGGTATATTCCAGCCCTTCAACTACGCCGCGCACCACTTTATCAAACACATCGTGGACTCCTCCGGTTTGAGACTGGAGTTCAGGCACAATGTGGTGCATGTGCGCCACTTGCGAATAAATTCGGGCATCGGCCTGGTTTCTGACAGCCTTTTCATGTTGAAACGCCCGGCCAATGGCTACAGCCAATTGTGAGGCCAGCATTTTAAAAACCGCGGTGACCTCTGGATTATCAAACGCATATTTTTCCTGGCAGCCAATACTCAACACCCCAACAATGCGGTCATCCTGTTGCAGCGGCAAATGCAGCTCAGACCGAACGGCGGGGTTGTCGGCCGGAAAAAAACCAGGCTCGTCAACCGCCAGATCACCAATGCAAATCACTGCCTGCCGCCGGGCGGCCCGATGCGGCAGGCTGGCAAAATTATCGGGCAGACAGCTCTGCGTGGCCTGGTTTTGACCGGCGTGGGACTGAATTTTCAGCATAAATTTCTGCTGGTCACTGTCGAGCAGTTGCAGAGTCACCTGATCGTAACCCAATTTTTGGCGCAGCAACTGCGTGGCAGTTTCGACCAGTTCATCCAAATCGGCAATAGCACCGACCTGGCTGGCAATTTCGGCGGTAACTTGAATCAGCGTATCGAGATTGAGTTTGAATTGAGGCGATGTTAAAACGTCGTCCTCGACTAATGTTTCATCGCGCATTGTGGCATCCGGATTAATATTGTGGTTTATACTTTAACTTTTTTAACAATTTTAACAGTCATTATAACATACTCTTTATGTCGATTACAAGACGCCACATCTTGTGGTTACTAACCCAGTTTACACAAAATAACGGGGGTAACTAAACATAACGAAAATTCACTTAACATAATTATTTGACCATAATAATAGATTCTGGTTCAGCGGTCAGGGGGCTAACAATGTGTTGCGAGTTACGTATTGCGTATGTCGGGGAAAGCACCGCAGGCTTCGTCGCGAGTTCAGCCGAACGGCCGGGGGCTGCCCGTGCCCATTTTTGGGTAGGGGGTAATTCCCCCAAATTCATCTTCTCCTAACTCACTTTGGTTACATCCTATTGATTACCGTTGCAAACCGGTGTTATAATGGGGTACTTGTGCAGCGTTACCGGGGGATTTAATGACAAACTCAATCTCAAACTGTCCTCACTGCGGTAAAAAACTCAACCGGCCCGATGCCTCATTTTGCACCAACTGCGGCGCGCCCCTCAAAGTGCCCGCCGGCAGCGTGATGCCAACCGTCCACGGCGGTTCGCTGGCCAAAATTGTGGTGCAAATTCCCGGCGAAGAAACCCGCGAGGAATTTCTCTCCAAAGCCAAAACCACGCTGGGCCGCAGCCCCGCCAACACCATCCAGGTGCTCTCGCGCATTGTCTCCGGCCAGCACGCCCTCATCGACCTGACCCGCAACGGCCACACTATCACCGACTTGAACAGCACCAACGGCACGTTTGTTAACGGCAAACGGCTCGCGCCCAACCAGCCGCACCTGCTGGCCGCCAACGACATCATTCGCTTCAGCGATTCGCTGGGCAACTCCGCCAGCCTTACCTACTTTGCCCCCTCCGGCTTCTCAGACATCCTCAACGTTGACATCACCCGCCCCTTTACCCTGACCGAGCCGGTAGCCTACATTGGCCGCAACCCGGAAACCACCTTTGCCCTCGATCACCCGGCCGTGTCGTGGTATCACGCCCGGGTGCGGCGCAGCAGCGATGGCTTTGCCATTCAGGATTTGAGCAGCCACAACGGTACATTTGTTAACGGCACACAACTGCGCCAGCGCCAGGAACACCAGCTTATTCGCGGCGACGTGGTCCAGATTGGGCCGTTCAATCTGGTTTATCAGGGTGATGGCTCGTTTGTGCCGTTTTCCGCCGAGCGCAACTTCCGGCTGGAAGCCATTCAGCTTGAAAAAAGTTACACCGATGGCCGGCTGCTGGCCCCAAAAAGCAAAACCGTTCTCAAAAATTTTGATCTTGTCATCAACCCCCGCGAATTTGTAGCCGTGGTCGGCGGCAGCGGCACCGGCAAAAGCACGCTGCTCAAGGCCATCAGCGGGGTGAGTCCCGCCAGCCAGGGCACCGTGCTCATCAACGGCGACAACCTGTACACCAACTTTAGCCTGTACCGCACCATGCTGGGCTACGTGCCGCAGGACGACATCATCCATTTGGAGCTGCCGGTAAAACCGGCTCTGCGCTACGCCGCCCGGCTGCGCCTGCCCGACGCCGCCGAGTCCGAAATAGAAAGCCGCATCGAAGCGGTGCTGCGCAAGGTGGGCTTATCCGAACACACCGAAACACTGGTACGCGATCTGAGCGGCGGCCAGCGCAAACGGGTCAGTATCGCCGTGGAACTGCTGGCCGAACCGTGGCTCTTTTTTCTGGATGAGCCGACCTCTGGCCTGGACCCCGGCCTGGAAAAGCTGATGATGGACACGCTGCGCCAGCTCGCCGATGAAGGCCGGACAATTGTGCTGATAACCCACGCCACCCACAATATTTTGAGCAACTGCGATCAGGTGGTGTTTATGGCTCCCGGCGGCCAACTGGCGTATTTTGGCCCGCCCGATCAGGCCACCACTTTTTTCGGGGTCGATGACTTTGCCGATATTTACACCCGGCTGGCCCAAACGCTACCCCCCAACGACCTCACTGCCGTGCCGCCGCCCATCGAGTCTGAATTTCAGCAGGCTGCCCCCACCACTGAAATTGCGGCCGGGCCGCTGTGGGCCAGCCATTATCGCAGCTCAGCCTATCATCAAACCTACATTGCCAACCGCCAAAGCGGCGAAGTGGCCCGCCCGCTGGCTGCTTCCGCCCGCCGCGCCGCGCTTGGGCTGCTGGGGCAGGCGCGCCAGTTTGGCGTGCTCTCCCGCCGCTACCTGGATTTGATCTGGCACGACCGGCTGAGTCTGGGCGTGCTGCTGGCGGTAATGCCGATCATCGGCCTGCTGCTGCTGCTCATTACGGATAGCGGCGCGCTGGTGGGCCACACCGCCGCTCAAATTGAGGCGTTTCTGGCAGCGGACGGCCTCTACACCGTGGCCGACCAGGGCCAAACGCTGCTGTTTATGATGGCGCTGGCGGCCAATCTGCTGGGCGTGTTTGGTGCTTCGTTTGAAATCATCAAAGAGACGGCCATTTACCGCCGCGAGCGAATGGTCAATTTAAAGCTGCTGCCCTATTTTGCCTCCAAATTTGTGGTGCTGGGCGCGTTTGCCATGCTCCAGTGTTTGCTGCTGCTGGCGGTGCTGGCGCTGCACGTGCGCTACCCCGGCAGCGGGTTAATGATTTGGGCGCCGCTGGAATATTACTTTACACTGGTGTTTACCGCGCTGGCCAGTGTGGCGCTGGGGCTGTTCCTGTCGGCATTGGCGGCCTCGCGGAATGCGGTCATCTACCTGATTTTGCTGGTGCTCTTTGCCCAGATTGTATTTTCCGGGGCTATTTTCCGGCTGTCGCCGCTGGCGCAGCCGCTGTCGTGGCTCACGATCACCCGCTGGTCACTGGAAGCGCTGGGCGGCAGCAGCCACATGGCCGCCCTCAACGAGCAGGGCCGGGTGCGGGTTGAACAGAAAGTTGATTTTGGCCGCGGCCAGCAAAAAGTAGTGCAGGATGCCCCCACTGCGCTCGATTTTTACATTTCCTACCCGGCTAACGCCGCCGGCCTGCTGGCGCGCTGGCTGTTTTTGTGGGCGCACACGGCTTTGTGGAGCGGGCTGGCCCTGTGGCTGTTAAAAAGAAAAGATCAAATTTAGGCTGAGGTGATGCATGAATCGTCAATTGATGGTTGCCGGACTCGCGGCCGCGCTGGTGCTGCTGCTGGCGGGCGCGGGCGTGCTGCTGTACGGGTTGTCGCAAACAGAAACGGAGCCGCCGCCGGCGACATCCGCCTTTGGCGACATTCCCAAAGTAAAAGTAACGCCGCCGCCCTCGCTGGAGGATATTGCCGCCGATGTTCGCGCCGATTACCCCGAGCTGGCCAACCTGCTGCAAAACCCGGAATTGAGCACAGTTTACAAAGATTTTTACCTGGCTTACCAATCCGGCGGCGAAGAAACGGCGCTGGCGCTGGCCAAGCAGCGTGGCATTTTAAACGCCGATAACCAGTTGGTGATGACGCTGGTGCTCGATAGCGAGGACAGCGCCGGCCTCATCACAGAAATTGAGGCCGAGGGCGTGCTGGTCACCGGCAGCTTCAAAAATCTGGTCAGCATCGCCATTCCGGTGGAGCTGATCCGCACCAAAGCCGAAACCGAAGCCCCCAGCGACATCATCGACCGGATTTCAAACCTGGAGCACGTTATCCGGCTCGAACTGCCGCGCAAGGCCACCGGCTATCAGGAGCAATCGATTTTGGGGCAGGGCGTGGGCGTAACGTTGGCCGGCAACTGGCAGGCGCAGGGCTTCACCGGGCAGGGCATCAAAGTGGGTGTGCTAGATCTGGGTTTTGGCGGCTACCGCGATTTGTTAGGCAGCGAACTGCCAGCCAATGTTGCCGTTGAAACGTTTGGCGACAGCGGCAATTTTGCCAGCGAGCCGCACGGTACTGCCTGCGCCGAAATTGTCCACGAAATGGCCCCGGACGCCGAAATTTTTCTGGCTTACTACGATGGCACCGATCTGGCCTTTGGGCTGGCGGTGACGTGGCTGGTGGAGCAGGGCGTTGATATTATCACCAACTCCACCGGCAGCGTTGGCATTACGCCGATGGACGGCACCGGTTTTTCCGCCGAACTGGTGGATCAGGTTCAGCAGCAGGGTGTTTTTTGGGTCAACGCCGCCGGCAACGAAGCCGACCGCCACTATCGCGGCCAGTTTACCGACACCGACAGCAACACCATCCACGAATTTTTCCCCGATACCGAGGTCATCCCTTTTATTCCGTTTGGGCCGAGCTTTGAAACCAGCATCATCCTCAGTTGGGATGACTGGCAAAGCGCCGACCAGGATTACGATTTGATTTTGATGGACCGCGACGGCAGCGTGCTGGCCAAATCTGAGGACTCGCAGGAGGGGCAGGCCGGGGCAATCCCCGCCGAAGGTTTTTTTTACGAATTTGAGGACACCGAGATTTATCTGCTGAGCATTGAAAATTACGACAACCTGGCCCGCGGCGATGCCACGTTTGACCTGTTCATCCAGAACGGCGATTTTCACCCCGATTTTCTGGTGCCCGATCACAGTCTGAGCAGCCCCGCCGACGCGCGCGGCGCATTTGCCGTTGGCGCGGTCTACTGGTCCGATGACGCGCTGGAAACGTACAGCTCACGCGGGCCAACCAGCGATGGCCGCATCAAGCCCGATATCGCCGCGCCGTCCGTGGTCGACAGCGCTTCGTACCGGGATGAGGGCTTCAACGGCACGTCGGCGGCTGCGCCGCACGTGGCCGGGGCGGCGGCGCTGGTGATGCAGGCTCTGCCGGAATTTAAAGGTCAGCCGGATGAACTGGCGGAATTTTTGAAAGCCCGCAGCCTCGATTTGGGCGATTCCGGGCCGGACAACATTTTTGGCGCGGGCCGGCTCAACCTGGGCGAATCGCCGCAAAACGCCGCCGAGCCGGAAGCCACCCTGCCGCCGCTGACAGAAGGCGTCAACCTGTTGCCTACTTCCACGCCGCGGCCAGTTGCAGATGTGGGCTTACCCGCACCCGCCCCGGTGGGGTTGCCGGGCAGCCGGCCGCCGGCCGCCCCCTCCGGCGATAGCAGCAGCAACAGCCTGGGCGTGGTAGTAATTGGCGGCCTGTGCCTGATGTGCGCCGCCGGATTATTGTTTGTCGGGATAATTATTGCCGCGGTGGTGGTTAGCCGCCGGCGATAGGCAGATCAGGGCCGAGGCCGACCCAGATGGCTCCGGGCCAACTGCCGTACTTGCGCCAGCAGTTCACTCTGATCGTGCAGCCCTTTTTGCAGAATACGTTCCGCCGAGTCTTCCAGCCAGGCCCGGTCGGCCGGGGTCAACTCTTTGGCGGTTAAAATAATAATCGGCAGGTTAGCCCAGCGTTCGTTTTTTCTGAGCTGGCTGATAAACTCAAAGCCGTCCATTTGCGGCATCATCAAGTCCAAAATGATCAGCGCCGGCTGGATTTGGGGCAGCATGTCGAGCGCCATCCGGCCGTTGTCAGCTTCGGCCACCTGCCAGCCTTCTTTCTGCAACACCCGGCTCGCCAGCTTACGAGTGGGCAGGTCATCTTCAATCACCAACACCAGCCCGGGGTGAGCCGCCGGCCGTTGATATTTGCGCAGTACGTGGATCAGTTTATCGCGGTTAACCGGTTTGGTCAGATACTCCGAAGCGCCGAGCGTAAACCCCTTGCGCCGGTCATCCACCATCGAAACCATAATCACCGGAATGTCCGCCAGGTCAGAGTCGGCTTTGAGTGCGGCCAGCACATCCCAGCCGCTCATATCGGCCATAAACACATCCAGCGTGATCAGCAGCGGCCGCATTTCCCGGACCAGTTTCAGTGCAGCCGCGCCGGAGTTAGCCACTATTACTGCAAACCCCTCTTTGGTCAGCAGCCGTTCCATCAACTCGCCAACGGCCGGGTCATCATCCACTACCAGCACCAGCGAGCGGCCATCGGCGGCTGCGGGCCGGCTTTTAACCGGGGCGAGCCGCGCGGCGGCAACGTCGATCCTGCCGCTCGTCCGGTGCGTACTCACATCTGCCGGTAAAATCATGGTGAATGTCGATCCCTGGCCCGGCTGACTTTCTACGCGAATAGTGCCGCCCATAAGCTGGCAAAAGCGATGCGTAATAGCCAGCCCCAGGCCGGTACCGCCATATTTTCTGGTGGTCGATGAATCGGCCTGAGTAAATTCGTTAAAAAGCTGCCCCATTTGCGCCGCCGCAATACCGATGCCGGTGTCTTTTACCTCAAACGTGATAACCTGCTGCCGGTCCGGCAAATCAAAGTAGGGTTGACCGTTGGCATCAACCAGCGGCGGCGTCTGGCGCGTTACGGTCAACTCGATGGAGCCGTTAGAGGTGAATTTGGCCGCGTTGCTGAGCAGGTTAAACAAACCCTGCTGCACTTTGGTCACATCGGCAACCATAACGCCAATCCTGGCCGGACAATTCACCGCGAGCGAATTCTGGTTTTTTTCCGCCACCGGTTTGATGGTGGTCACAACGTCGTTGACCAGGCGGGCAATCTCAATTTTTTCCAAAAAGACATCCATTTTGCCGGCTTCAATTTTAGACAGATCCAGAATATCGCTGATCAATTTCAGCAGGTGGCTGCCGGCGGTATTGATCTTCTTTAAATCGGCGGCAAACTCGGCCAGTTGTAAACCCTCTGCATCTTCCGAGAGCATTTCGCTGTAGCCGATAATGGCGTTGAGCGGGGTGCGCAGTTCGTGGCTCATATTGGCCAAAAACGCGCTTTTGGCCTGATTGGCCGCTTCGGCGGCGTTTTTGGCCTGCTGGAGCAGTACTTCTGCCTGGCGGCGCTCGATGATTTCCTGCTGGGCCTGATTGTACAGGTGAGCGTTATCAATGGCCAGCGCGGCCAAATCGGCAAAGGCTTTGATAAATCTGGTATCGGCCTGATCAAAGAAATTCGGCTCCAGATGCCCAATGGACAACAGCCCGGTGAGCCGGCCGGAAACCAGCAGCGGCACGCCCAGCCAGCTTTTTGCCGGAATCTGCCCGGCGGTGGCCCAGTCAAAAATCTGGCCCGCCTCAGAAACCACCAGCGGCTGGTGGGAAGCCTCAATCTGTTGCAGATAGCCGTTTTCTGATAGCCGCGTGGCCAGGCCGATGACATTTTCCGGGTGGGTCACTCCCCAGGCGGCCACAACTTCAAAAAGATCGTCCTTTTGCAGCAAAACCAGAGCCGTATCGTAGTACACAACCCGGCCAAGTTGCCCCAAAATCCGGCGCAGCACATCGTCAAAATCCAGCGATTCGCCAAAAACCGCGGCGGCGTCACGCAGGGTATCGGCCTGCAGCCGGGCCAGCCGCTCGGCCTGGTAAACGTGGGCGTTGGTTACGGCGATGGCGATTTGGTGGCTCAAAACCTGGCAAATGGTCTGTTCTTCTTCGGTAAAGTGATAATGCTTTTTGATGGAATCCAACCCAATTGAACCGATAGGTTTACCCCGCACAACCAGCGGCGCTATCAATACAGATTTTACGCCCAGCGCCCGTAATCCGGCTGCATTGGCCAGTCTGGGGTCGTCTGGCACGTTGTGGCTGATAAATATATCGGTGGTGTCCAGCGGCAAAAACCCAACCGGAATTGTTGAATTTTCCAGCGTGCTTGGCGGGTATTCGGCGACCAGTTGGCCCGATTTGCCATCGGCGTTAAAAATAACAATGCCGCAGTGATCAACATTGATTAGCTCCACAAACGCCCGGCAGGCGTTATTGAGCACTTTCGCCAGATCGAGCGAGGTGTTGAGCGAAGCTGAAATTTCCTGAATGCGCTGCCACTGCGCCGCCCGCCGGGTTTCGTCGCGCATTTTGGCCTGCTCGATTCCGTGCAGGCGGGCATTTTCCACGGCAATGGACACCAACTGCGAAAATCGTTCCAAAAGATAAAGCTCTTCCGCCCCAAATGTCCGGCTGTTTTTGTGACCGTAGCCCAACCCCAAAACGCCAACCACCTGCCCGCCGGATTTGAGCGGCACGCTGGCGGTTGAACGCATCAACGGCCGCAGCGCCGCGGGCGACCAATCCGGCCAGTTGCTGGCGTTATTCCCGCCGGGCAGCTCGGCCGGGCCGGCCGGGGGGATTCCCGGAGAAATGGACGGCAGCCCGTACGCCGCCCGCAGTTCAATTAACTGCGAAGCTTGGTTGATCAGCCCAATAAAACCAAAATCGGTGTTGAGCATTTGCGCCGCGCGCGCCACTACCGCCTTGAGCAGATCGTCCAGGTCAAGCCGGTTGACCAGCCCCAGGGTGGTGTCGTGCAGCACAGCCAGGTAATTATTCTGTTTTTGAACCTGCTCCAGCAACATGGCCCGTTCCAGCAAACGCTCGGCCAGCCGCTGCCGCAGACGCGTCCCCTCGATGGCGGCGGCAATTTGCCCGCACAACCCTTCCAGAGCCACCTGGTCGGCCTCGGTCAACAGCTCGGGTACATCACTTTGCACATCGAGCACGCCCAAAATATGCTTGGGGTCATTAATCACCGATTCGCCGCCGGCGGTCAGCACCAGCCGGCGAATTTCGTCGGCCACTTCCGCGCAGAAAGGATTGGCCAGGTTGATGGTTAACACCCCCAACCGTTTGCCGGATAAATCGAGGGGAACTGCCGGCGGCTCAGGGTTGGAGTCGGCGACAAATTGGGCCACGTTTTCAGCCGTAATCAACCGGCCCGGAATCTCGGTGGCGGGGGCAAACGGCTGGCCGTTGATGGCCTGGGCCAGCGTGTGCACCAGCGCTGCGGCCAGCCGCCGGGCCGGCAACTGAACTGTAGCCTGATACGCGCCCGCTTCGGTTATGGCCGCGACCGCGGCGCGGATGCCATCGATACCGCCCACAAAAAAGCGCTCGGGGTTATTTTTGCCGGCCGTGATCACCGCCTGGTAAGCGCCCAGCGCGCCGGCATCATTAATGCCAACAATCATCTGCAGATCGGGGTGCTGCCTGAGCATCTGTTCGGCCACAGAGACACCCTGGTTGGTATCGGCGGCCAGCTCGCTGCCAACCAGGGTGATGTTGGGGCCAAACGTGTCGCGCAGCCCGGCGATGATTCCCTGCTCGCGGTGGACAAACCCCTGGTTAATGGCGTAGTTGAGCAAACCAAATTTTAACGCCTGCCCGGACGGCACATGGCTTTTGGCCCAACTGCCGGCCGCTTCACCGAGCAGTTTCCCGGCCTCATAATTGGCGGCATACACAAGTGCCGTGGTATTGCCCTCACCTAAATCCGTAGTTGCAACAACCGGCAGCCCGCGTTGAAGGGCCAGCCTGGCCAGCGGCGCAATCTCGGCGGCGGCAATGGGGCTAACAATGATCCCATCAAATTTATTGGCAATAAAATGCCGAAAAACCGACTTCTGCACATCGACGCTCTCGCGGCCCAATTTAATAGGCACGGACATCTCGGCCCGGGTGCGGGGCAGCAGCGATTGGGGCTGCCAGTTGGAATCAACTGCAACATCACGGCGCAACACCGATGAGCCGGTTAACGCCGCCATGCCGGTTAACCCCTTGCCCAGCGGCATGGTGTGCCCCCTTGTTGTCATTTTCAGGCCGACATCACCGTAGCCGGCCACCAACTTTAACGATTGCGATTCATCATCGTAGCGCAGCAGTTGGGTGTGATAATAGCCAAATTGATTCTGAATTTGGGTGACAACGCGCTGATACAGCGAGGTTAAGTCGGCGGCGGCGGCAATATCCTGCGCAATTTGAGTAGAAGTCCGAATTTGCCGGTTGCGCTGTTCAAGCAGTTCGCGCAACTCCCGTTCCAGATGTTTGCGCTCGGTGATGTCCCGGCCCACGCCCACCAATCCAGTGATATTGCCGTTTTTATCATACAGCGGGATTTTGGTAACCAAAACCCACAATTTTTTATTTTGAGCGCGGGATTCTACCTGTTTTTCCCGATTAATGATTGGCTGGCCGTTTGCCAGAATAGACTGGTCTTCCTGGCGAGCTTCAACCGCAAACTCCGGCGGGAAAAAGTCGGCATCGGTTTTACCCATCACCTCATCCTGCGACGCGGCGCCAAGCAGTGCAATGTGGGCGGCATTGTTCAGCACATATTGGCTGTGGATGTTTTTAACATAAATGTAATCCGGCACGTTATTGATAACAGTGAGCAGCAGGTCGTGTTCTTTGCTCAGCGCCGATTCCATTTTGAGCCGGTCGGTAATTTCACGCCGCAAAATGGCGTTGGCCTGCGACAACTCAACGGTGCGTTCGTGAATCCGCTGTTCCAGCGCGTCGTTGGCCTGCTGCAGCGCGTCCCGGGCCTGTTGCACACCAGAAAAATCTCTGACAACCAGCACCAGCGCCGGCTGGCCCCGGTACATAATGTGGCTGGTTTTTATATCAACCAGGCGTTCGCGGCCGGCCGCATCAACGGTCATCGTTTCACCGTGATACGCTTCGCCCCGAATCAGGCGCTGGAAATCCTGCTTAATGGCGTCCCGGTGATCCAGGGGCACCAGATCGAGCAGGGTTGAGCCAATCAGCTCGTTGTGAGGCAAGCCACCCAACCGGCGAGCCGCCGGGTTGGCATCCAGAATATTGCCGGCGTAATCCTGAACAAAAATGGCGTCGGGCGAGTTTTCAAAGAGATGCTTCAGAAAACTATCACGCTCTTCCAACTCGGCCACACGACGGCGAAGCTGGATCAGTTCATCGCTCAATTGAATACCAGGTTGGGATTTGTCGGTCATGCTGTGCTCCAGTTACAGCGGGGTAACGCAAACCAATACAGCAGCCAGGTTTCTCACATTGTAGCATAAAAGGTTTTTTTGTGGCCATTGCCGCGGTGATTTGTCGGTAACCCGCTCAACCGTTATAATTGAGTGGTTATATCTGCATTGGCGCAGCCCACCGGCTGGCCAATTTTTTTTTGGAGGAGAAAATGAGCGTTTCCAATTTACTTAAAAACAAGGTGGCCGTTGTTACCGGCGCCGGGCGCGGAATTGGCAAAGCCACAGCCATTTCCCTGGCCCAGGCCGGCGCGGCGGTTGTACTGGCCGCCCGCTCCGAAGGCGAAATTAACGGCGTCGCCAGCGAAATCAAGGCCTTTGGCGGCCGCTGCCTGGCCATCCCCATCGACATCAGCGATATGGTTCAGGTTGACCACCTGCTGGTTTTAACGCTGCGCGCTTTTGCCCAGGTGGATATTTTGGTGAACAACGCGGCTATTGTGCAGCCGCTGGGCAAAGTGTGGGAAGTATCGCCCCAGGCCTGGCAGCGCCTGCTGCAAGTTAATTTGATGGGGCCGTATTTGGCGGCGCGAGCAGTGCTGCCCCACATGCTCGATCGCGGCAGCGGACGGATCATCAATGTGTCATCCGCCGCCGCCGAGTCTAACATTACCGGCGCCAGCGCCTACAACAGCAGCAAGGCCGCGCTGGAGCGTTTCAGCGGCACGCTGGCTGCCGAGGTGGCCGGCAGCGGTGTGGTGGTAACCACCTTTCGCCCCGGCATTGTTGACACCGCCATGCAGGCCGAAATGCGCAGCACGCCGGCCCAGCGCTTTCCAAAAGTCGGATTGTGGCAAAAGTGGCATCAAACCGGCCAGCTTCGGCCCGCCGCCGATCCGGCACGGGCGATTTTGTGGCTGGCCAGCCCGTACGCCAGCGAAACCAATGGCCAACTGTTCAGCATAGATGACGAGGATTTTGGCCGGCGCATCGCCGCGGATTTGGGTCAGCCGGTAGAGCTATAACTTTTACTTATCAACCAACGTTGACAAAGCAGCCTGCCGTCTGTAAAATATGGCTCCCCTAAAACCAACTATGTATTCAAAGAGGAGTAGAACCCAATGGCATTCGACAAAATTGTGGTCCCCCAAGATGGCGAAAAAATCACCGTTGTTGGCGACAAATTAAATATTCCAGACAATCCTATTCTGGCTTTTATTGAAGGCGACGGGATTGGCACCGATATTACCAAAGCCAGTTTGCGTATTTGGGACGCGGCGGTGCAGGCGGCGTACGGCGGCCAGCGTAAAGTAGCCTGGATGGAGATTTATTCCGGTGAAAAGGCGGCCCAACTGTACGACGGCAACTACATGCCCGATGAAACCTTCGATGCCATGCGCGAATTTATTGTTGGGATCAAGGGGCCGCTGACCACCCCGGTTGGCGGCGGCTTTCGCAGCCTCAACGTTACGCTGCGCCAGGTGCTCGATCTGTATGCCTGTGTCCGACCGGTACGCTGGTATCAGGGTATCCCCAGCCCGGTCAAACAGCCGGAGCTGATCGATATGGTTATTTTCCGCGAAAACACCGAAGACGTGTACGCCGGGATTGAATACGAAAGCGGCAGTGACGAAAATAAACGGCTGGCCAAATTCCTGCGCGAGGAAATGGGCGCTCGTTTCTTTGAGGATGCCGGCATTGGCATTAAACCCATCAGCGCCTTTGCCAGCAAGCGGCTGGTGCGCAAAGCCATTCAATACGCCATTGACTACGGCATCGACAGCGTCACCCTGGTTCACAAAGGCAACATCCAAAAATTCACCGAGGGCGCGTTCCGCAAGTGGGGTTACGAACTGGCCAAAGAAGAGTTTGGCGATGTAACCATCACCGAGGACGAACTGTGGGAGCAGTACAACGGCAAGCAGCCCGCCGGCAAAATTTTGATCAAAGACCGCATTGCCGACATCATCTTCCAGCACGTGCTGCTGCGCCCCAAAGAATTTGGCGTGTTAGCCACTATGAACCTCAACGGCGATTACCTGAGCGACGCCCTGGCCGCGCAGGTGGGCGGGCTGGGCATTGCTCCCGGCGCCAACATCGGCGACTTTGTGGCGCTGTTTGAAGCCACCCACGGCACCGCGCCCAAATACGCCGGGCTGGACAAAGTGAACCCCGGCAGCCTGCTCTTCTCCGGGGTGATGATGCTGGAATACATTGGCTGGCGCGAAGCGGCGGACCTCATTCGCAAGGCGTTTGAAAAGACCGTCATCGACAAAGTTGTGACGTACGACTTTGCCCGACAGATGGAAGGCGCCACCGAAGTAAAAACCAGCGAATTTGCCACTGCGGTCATCAAAAATCTGTAGTATTTAGCCGAGTTAACCGTAAAACGCCCGTCTCCAGTAGAACGGGCGTTTTTTTTGCGTCGATTTTCCGTTTGGTGAGCGTTGGACAAGGGTGCGCAGAGAGTCTTGATTCAATCAAGCAACACTGCGCCGCCTGTGGTAAACTGGGCCATAGTTGAGGAGGCGCTAATGGCTATTAACATGATCAAGAAAAGACAGATTGCTGCGGCAGCGCTGTTTGCCGCAGAAAACATTCCCGGTGTTGACAAAAAAACGCTGCGCCGGCTACTGGAACTGGTTGAAGTTTCGGGAGAATTCAACTGGATCACGCGGCAGGAATTAATGGAGAAAATG
>CAYOXS010000033.1:2858-4795 GCA_964407935.1 uncultured Caldilineaceae bacterium | reverse complement strand
GCGATTTCGGTTTGGCGCTGGCGCAGCGCCAGAGGCGCAACCGTGCGTAAATCATCGAGCGTAACCTCGAGCCGGCCATCGGCGGCGGCCAGCGCCCGCCCGGCCTCAAACAGCGTCATTTCGGCGCGATGGCTGTCAATTTTTAGCTGCTGAATCCAGGCCAGTCCGGCCGATTCTACCTGCGAAGTCAGCTTTACTTTGGGCAACAATCCGCGAGCGGCAGCCACTTCGGCCTGAGCCGCTTCGGTTTCGGCGGCCCAATCCATCACAAATTTGTAGGGCTTGTTTTTGTAGGCCACCGCCCGCCGGTAAATCTCCAGCCGTTCTTTGGCCTCGGTTACGCCCCGCACCAGCACCCGCAGCCCAAATCGATCCTGAATCTGCGGGCGCAGCAGCCCTTCTTCCGGGTTCATCGAGCCAACCAGCGTCAACCGTGAGCGGTACGTGGCCGACATCGGCCCCCGACGCACAGTGTATTGTCCCTGCGCGGCGGCATCCAGAATAGCGTCAATAATGGTCCGGTCGAGCAGATTGACCTCATCAATATAAAGCAGGTTCTGGTCGGCCTGAGCCAGAATGCCACGTTCGAGCAGGACTTTGCTTTGCTCCAGCGCGACCCGCTCATTGATGCCGCCGACCACATCTTCCAGCCGGGTGTTGAGCGGCAGCTCCACCAACTTCATCGGCTCCGGCGCGGTGATTGGATCGCCCATGCCCAGTTTGGTGGCGCAGCTTTTACACACGCCCTGCAGGCCGTACAGGTACAAATCCTCCGGCTCACAGCCGTACTCGCAGGTGCTGCGCTCCACCACCGGCATCAAATCGACCAGCCCGCGGACGGCTGTGGTTTTGGCCGTGCCGCGCGCGCCCACCAGCAGCACGCCGCCCACCGCCCGGTTAATCAAAGCCAGCATCAGCGCGATTTTCATTTCCGTTTGGCCAACAATAGCCAGATACGGGTAGCGCAGGTTGCTGGCCTGCCCGCGGTCGGCGTGCCGTTTGGCGGCGTTGAGTACCGCCACCGCCGGGCCGCTGCTGTACAAAATATCCAACAGTTGGGATTTACGCTTGGCCATTAGCCGATTGCCTACGCCGGTTTGGGCGGAATCCGTAATACCTGGCCGGGGCGAATGACGCTGGGGCTGGACAATACATCCTGATTGGCCTCAAAAATAAGCCGCCACAACGATGATACGCCGTAAAACTGCTGCGAAATCCGTGAGAGCGTATCGCCGGGCTGAATAGTGTAGGTTGGCCATTGCGGCTGTGGTTCGGGTTCCGGCGCGGGTTCGGTGGCCAGCAAAAAGCGGAGGTTTTGGGCCACCAACTTATCGAGCGTATCCTGAGCCGCCGTTGGATTGCCGGAAATGCGCTGCACCAGCAGCGCGCCGCCCTCACGCAGCCGGGCCAACTGGCTGCTGCTGATAGCCTCTTCGTTGCCCACGGCGGTTACGTATTTCCAGCGGCCCACCGCCTGCCCAATAGCAAAACTGACATCCGGCTGAAATTTCCAGATGTAGCCCAGCGCTGCGTCCAGATATTTGTCGGTGTCCGGCAGTAAAACAACGTGTTCGCCCTGGCCCACCTGCGGCTGCCCGGCGGGCGGTTGCGGTACGGGCGCGGGCTTGTCAAGCTCGCGCAATTTATCACGCAGCACCGCCGGCGAAAAATTCAATCCGGGGCAGACGGTGCTGTTGCCGGCCAGTTCGCGGTGGCCGCGCACATTTTCAATGGGAATGTTATATTTTTGCCGCAACTGCTGTACCAGCGCCACCAGCGCATTGAATTGAACCTCGCTGGGACGGGTGTACTGGTTGGGGATAGGCTGAGTGCGGCCGGCGGCATCGACGTAGGTGCGGTTTTCGGTAAACCAGCCGGCCATGCAAATGGCCAGGTAGTGGTTGTTCCAATATTGACCAAACTCCAGCCCTTCGGAG
>CAYOXS010000033.1:0-2758 GCA_964407935.1 uncultured Caldilineaceae bacterium | reverse complement strand
GCAAATGGCCAGGTAGTGGTTGTTCCAATATTGACCAAACTCCAGCCCTTCGGAGTTATCCGGGTCTTTGAAGCCGGCGTGATAGGCCGCTATTTTCTCGTCGAGGGCGTACTCAACCTCACCGCTGCCGGTGATCACGTAATTGTAACCACCGTGCGACCAGCCGTTGGTGCGCACGTGATAATCAAAAAAGGTGGCGGCATCGCCGATGGGCGCGCCGGTGAGCCGGTTGGCCGTGGCGGAGTGATGCACCCCAATCCCCAAAATCGGGCCACTGCGCTGCCAATCCTTGTAGGTTTGATAATTGGGCATCTGCGCCCGAACATCTTTTATTGTTAGCTCCATCTGCCTGCCTTTTGTAAAAATAAGTTAGGTTAGGTGGGTTCGGTGAGTGCGGAGTTGGGTGAGTGAGGTGAGTGATGAGTTTTAAGTTTTGAGTTCGTGTTGCGAGTGGCGTGTTGCGGGTAGCGGGTTCAAGGTTGCAGAGTCGCAGGGTCGCAAATTCGTAATTTCGTTCATTCGCCATTCACCACCGGTCATACTCTCTTTAATTTTACATAGACCGGAGCTAAACGCAAGCGATTGTTGACATAAACAGCATTTCTCAGTTTACCCTCACCCCTCTACCCCCCTCTCCCAATGGGAGAGAGGGGATTAAAAACCACAGCCTTATCATGTCGCCTCCTCCCCGCAAAACGGGGAGGAGGTTGGGGGAGGGATAAAAATCAATAAACCATATCCCCCTGCACAAAGGCAGCGGTGCGGGGGTCAACCGGGGCGTGAAAAAAGGTGTCAGTATTGGCGATTTCTACCAGCCGGCCATCCAGAATCAAGGCGGTGCGATGGGCCAGCCGCTTGGCCTGAAAAATATTGTGGGTAACCAGCACCACAGTGGTGCCGCGTTCCCGGTTCACTTCGGCCACAATTTGCTCGATGAGTTTGATGTTGTACGGGTCAAGGTTGGCCGTCGGTTCATCGAGCAGGAGCACATCCGGCTCAATCACCAGCGCCCGGGCCAGCGCCACCCGTTGCGCTTCGCCGCCGCTGAGAGTCCGCGCCGGCGCGTCGGCCAGATCGGCCAGCCCCACCCGCTGCAGGGCTTCGGCTACCGCCTGCTCGCGGGCACGAGCGTCTTTGCCGCGCAGTTTTAAGCCATAGGCCACGTTGGCCGCCACCGAGCGGTTGAGCAGCACCGGCCGCTGAAACACGGTGGTTACGGTGCGGCGCAGTTCCAGTGGCGGCAGCACGCCGTTAAAACGGGCCTCCCGATAGGTTAAAAAGCCGCCGGCCGGCTCCTCCAAAAAATTCAGGTGCCGCAGCAGCGTACTTTTGCCGGCGCCGCTCGGCCCGACCAGCCCCAGAATTTCGCCTTCATAAATTTCGAGCCGGTCAATTTGTAGCACAGTCCGGCCATTGTATGCCTGGGTCAGGTTATTCACTGTAAAAATTGGTTTTTGCCACATCATACTCACCTTACTACGCCGAGGAAAAATCTTTGCCTTGCAGCCGAATCATGGCCAGGTTAATAAAAAACGAAATCAGCAGCAGCACCGCACCGAGCGCCATCGCCAGATCAAAATTACCTTTGGCTGTTTCCAGCACAATGGCGGTGGTTAGCGTGCGGGTTTTGCCCTCAATGTTGCCGCCCACCAGGATGACCGCGCCCACTTCCGAAATGACCGAGCCGAACCCGGCGATAATAGCCACCACCACTCCCACCCGGGCTTCGGCCAGGGTAGCCAGGGTGGCCTGCCAGTCTGTCGCTCCCAGCGAGACCAACTGCCGCCGCAGGTTGGGGTCAACCCCCATTACCGCGGCCATGGTAAAACCGGCCACCAGCGGAAAAGAGATGATCACCTGGGCCAGAATAATGGCTCTGGGGGTAAACAGCCAGCCCAACTGTCCCATCGGGCCGCTGCGAGACAGCATCAGATACACAAACAAACCGACCACCACCGGCGGAAAGCCCATGCCGGTGTAAAGCAGCGCCGTGACCAGCCGCCGACCCCAAAAGCGTTTGAGTCCCAAAAACGCTCCAAGGGGGATGCCAACCATCGTGCTAAAGAGCAACGCCACACCCGATACGTACAGCGAAAACCAGATAATTTCGTACAGGGCGGGATCAAAGCTAAAAATCAGCCCAAAGGCCTGCACCACCCCCTGGAGCAAATCTTTCATAAGAGTCTAACTACTTGGCCGCATTCCAGGCGGCGGAATCGGGGATAAACAGTGATTGGCCAAACTCGGCCACGCCAAAGTCGGCGATCAGTTTTTGCGTTTCCACCGAAGTGATCCAGTCGATGAAGGCCTGCGCTCCGGCAAAATTAACCGTGGGATGCAGTTCCTGATTCACAGCGATCACCCCGTAGGGATTGAACATGCGCGAGTCGCCTTCAACCAGAATAACCAGATCGGTGCCTTCCAGCGTGCGGGCCAAAAAAGTGGCGCGGTCGCTGAGGGTGTAGGCTTGCTGCTCGTTGGCAATGGTCAGCGTGGCGCCCATACCCTGCCCCACAGACTGGTACCAGTCGCCTTCGGGGCGGACAAAGGTTTTGTCGCCGCCACTCATGCTGGGCGCGTCGATCAGGGTGACGGTAGTGGCTTTCCACAAATCCTGTTCTTTGGTGTGGGTGCCAGAGTCATCGCCGCGGGAAATGAACGGGCTTTGCGTCGCGGCAATTTTTTCCAGCGCGGCAGCCACATCGGTCATCCCTTTGATGCCGGCGGGATCGCTGGCCGGGCCGAGCAGCACAAAATC
>CAYOXS010000032.1:0-29918 GCA_964407935.1 uncultured Caldilineaceae bacterium | reverse complement strand
CGGGCAGAGTTGATTGCCGAGAGGCGGTGTAATTAATTGACATAGCAGCTATTTAGTCACGTGTGATTTTGACTAGATTTTGCTAAAATGAGTAAGAAATGGTTGCAGGCTGAGGGGCCTGGGTAGGCGAGTCGGTGCTGGCCTGCATTTGAGCCAGCCAGGATTGAGCATACAAACCGCCCCGGGCCAGCAGCTCGGCGTGACTACCGGATTCAACAAGCTGCCCCTGCTGCATCACGTGAATAACGTCGGCCCGCATGGCGGTGGTGAAGCGATGGGTAATGATGATGGTGGTCCGGCCGTGAACAAGGTCGCGAAACCGTTCCAGCCATTGGGCTTCGGCCCAGGAATCCATAAAACTGGTGGGTTCATCCAAAACAACAATCGGCGCCCGGCGCAGAAAAGCGCGGGCCAAAGCAATCCGCTGCCATTCGCCGCCGCTCAGTTCGGTACCGTTGGCAAACCACTTTCCGAGCAGCGTCTCATAGCCCTGCGGCAACCCGGTGATCATCTCGTGAGCGCCTGCGCCGCGAGCCGCGGCCTCAATCTCGGCCGGGGTTGGCGTGGCAGAAATATCTCCCAGCGCGATATTCTGGCTGACTGTAGCCTGATAAAAAACGGGGAACTGGAACAACACCGAAATTTGCCGCCGGAGTTCATCAACCGGCAGGCGGCGAATATCAATTCCATCCAATTCAACTGAACCGGTCTCGGGGTCATAAAAGCGGCACAAAAGTTTGAGCAACGTACTTTTGCCGGCCCCGTTAGCCCCAACAATGGCCGCAATCTGGCCGGCGGGGACGGTCAGGTTAAAATCCTGCAAAACCGGCCGCTCGCTCCCGGGATAGCAAAAATCGATGTGCCGGAAACGAATCCCCGTTTTTAATGCCGGCGGGGTGGGCAGCGGTTGAGCCGGGCTGACAATCTGCGGAGTCAGATTTAAAAACTCAAACAGGTTGCCCAAAAACAGCGTGTTACTGTAAATTTGCCCCACGTTGCCAAGCAACGCGCGCAGCACGGCCTGGCCGCGATTGAAGGTTTGGTAAAAGAGGGCCAGATCGCCCAGCGTACCCTGGCCGTTCAGCGCGCGCCAGGTTATCCAGGTCATCACTGCCCCGGCCAGCGCCAGGCCGATCAGCCCCGGCCCTAACCGGGCCAGCCCCTGATCCCGGCTCAATTGCAGCCGCTCGGTGCGCAGCCGCTGCCGCAAACTTTGATAGGCCGATTGAAAATATGGCCCCAGGTTGAACAGCCGGAGTTCAACCGCAACCGCGCTGTGGGTCAGCACGGTGTCGTAGTACTGCGCCCAGCGCCTATCGGCGGTGGTTTGCTCCCACCAGTGATGATACCGCCGATTGAATTTGAAAATCAGGTAAAGGGCGGGCAACATACTCACCACCAGTAGCAGCGGCAGCCAAACGCCATACGGCGCCAGCAGGGCGGCCATCGCCAAAAGGGTGATGAGGTTTTGCAGCAAACTGCCGCTGCTTTCAAGCAAGGCCAGCGGCCGGGTACTGGCGTCAGTCCGAACGCGGTCCAGCCGGTCGTGAAAATCTGGCGATTCGTAAAAGGCCAGATCGACGGCGGTGGATTTTTGATGAATAATGCGCCGGAGGTGATCCTGAATATACTCCGCTTGCCCGGTGCGAACCCATTCGCCGGCGCTCTGCAGCAACTCCGCCAGCAGCAGGGAGCCGGCCAGCAGCCCGGCCAGAACGATGACTGGCCGCATATTTTCCCAGGAACCGGGCGCGTCCAGCGCCACAACCAGGCCGTCAACCAACAATTTGGTCAGGTAGATGGTTGCAGCCGGCAATCCCCCCTGCACCAGCAGCATCACCATCCAGGCCAGCATCCAGCCGGGCGCTGCTGTCCAGATCAGGTGCAGGGTTTGGGGCAAATATGCCAACTGGCGGGTAAAGTTACGAAACTTGGCGGTCAAATTTTTTCTCTTTAACGTGATCTTCTATGCACCGGGCCACCTCCGGCAGCGCCGGCAGATGGTCGGGCCGCTCCAGGCCGCAGATACTCACCTTTTTTACAAGCGCTACACACTGCGAAAAATGAGTTGAAACTCCCAGCGCTTGCAACAAGTCCGGGCCAAACCGAGCGCCGTACCAGTGCGGCAGCAAATTAATTAAAGCCTCGTGGGGGCGTAAAGGTTCAATCTTTAACGCCGGCCCCCGGCCAAGCACATAAATCCCTTTGAGCGGAACCGGCGCAGAAGCGAATCTGTTAGTAACCCGGTAGCCCCGTTTCTCCAGCTCCGGCCTGAGGCGGGGCAGCGCTTCCGGGCTATGCCCCATCGAGGCGATTGAGTCAGGCCAAAGTTTTAAATGTGGATAACCGGGCAGCACCATTGGCCGGGCCGTACTCAGGCTGATGGCCAAAATATCATCCGTGAGCAGGGTATGCCCCCGCTGGTGTAGGGCAGCGGCCATTGTTGATTTGCCGGCGCTTTTGGCCCCCACAAAAGCAATAGCCTGGCCGGCGATAGCCACCGTGCTGGCGTGCAACACGGCCACATCGCCGCGTTGGTGCAGCAGCATTGCCAGAGTTGAACCCAAAATAAACAGGCGCAGCACGCACTCATCGACGCCGGGGGCAGGGTCGATAATAATTTCTCGCCCCTTGCAGACCAAAAACAGCCCAATTCCCGGCCAAAAAAGATGGATTTGCTCGTTGTCCGCATAAATTTGCCGGAGTTCATGCTTTGGCCCCAGCGAGGCCGCGTCTATTTTGCCAAAGCGAATGGTCACGTCCGCTTCGTTTTCGGCGGCGGGCGCCGCGCCGGGAACAAGTTCCGGCAGCGGCACAACAGATTGTATCCTCAGCCCATAAGCAATATATGAAAACATTTTTCTCTCTGATAACCTGCCGGATTGGAGACCTTAACTCCTTCGGAAAATGAACCCTCATGCCCAGAGCAGGCCAGCCAGAAGTGACTATACTCTGCTCAATTGCGAGAGGATTTAACTACCGCTGGCACAAACAATTGAATCACCCATAAAAGTGAACCCATCTGCAGAACCATACATTTTGTTACAGCCGCCCGTAATTTTTTCAACGGAGCCGTGAACAATCAAATGGGGTGTGTTCCAGGCTTTTTTTGGTTGCTTTGGTTTATTTGATTGCACTTATCGATCACCCCCTTTCTGAAATTTCATTCAAACATGAGCAGGAAAAGGTTCATCTTCCGGGGGAGTTAAGGTCAAAACCCCGTATTTTTCAGCCAAAAAGCTAAAACAACAGCACTGTATACTGTTTGAGCATCGTTTTCTGTTTGCGTTGGCCGCGAGAGGTACCGGTCATAGGCGGCTCGCAGGGCCGGTATATCCAGGTACGGCTCTATAAGCTGCGGTTCGCGGAAAATAACCTGATCTAACAGCTCCCGGTCGGTATCCAGTAACCTGCGCCTGAAATTGGGACTCAGGTTTGCTTTTGAAAACCGCCAGCGCACTTCTTCGGGCAGTATGCCGGCCATAGCCCGGCGCATAATGGCCCGGGTCCAGCCCCCGGAAAGCTTTTGCCGGCCGGGCAGGGCCAGGCAAAACTCAATCAAGCGCCGGTCGAAAAAAGGATAACGACCCTCAAGTGAAAATGCGGCGGCGGCTTTATCGGCGAGTTCCAGAGTGTAGGGAATAAGCGCCGCGTTGAGGCTCTGCCAATGCTCGGTTCTGGCGCTGATGGCCAGCCCGACCCCATTTCCCGGCGTGTGCCGGAGCCGCTCCACCAGATTCACCCGCCGGACTAACGCGGGGTTAACGCCAGCAGTCTGCGCCGGGAGCGGATGATTTTTCAGCATACGTTTGGCCCGAAAAACAGATTGGGGAATTAACGGCCTGAAACCGTACTGCCAGATGATCTGCCGCGATGAAAAGGGTGTGTTTGAACGGCTGGCCAGCGTTTTGGCTTCGGCAACCAGCGTTGGCCAGCGAAAGGTCCGGCTGAGTTCTGCCAGGTAACCCAACCCGTGCGAGACAGCGGTATCGCCATCAAGGCCATCCAAAAAAATGCGCACGCCGTGCTGCCGGGCGGCTCCGTAAAGCGCCCAATGCATGTACAGGTTTGGCGCGGTGATGGCTTCATCCTGATGCCAGAGAACCCGATCCAGATCGGTCAGCGGGCTAAGGCAGTCGGCCCGAACAAAATGAGGGTCAAATTCGCCCGACTGCAACACGGCCTCAATGTAGCGGCGTTCATCAATTTTGGGCAGGTCTTCTGCCGGCAGGCCGGGAAAAATGGCCGACAGCGTGTGCAACCGCCGCTCACCGGCGGCGGCCAGTAATTTCTCCGCGGTGCAGGCAATTGATGATGAGTCCAGGCCGCCGCTCAAGGTGGACGCCACCGGAAAGGCGCTGCGCAAACGGCAGCGGACAGCCTCGGTAAAAATCTCGCCAAAGGCGTTGGCGTAATCCTCATCCGAGGCAAACCGGATTTCACGGGTGGGGTCAAGTGACCAGTAGGCTTTGAGCCGGGTTTGCTCGCGGCCAACACTCAGGCTGTGCGCAGCCGGCAGCCGCAAAATGTCCCGGTAAAAAGTGGCAACTCTATCTTCAAACGAGCGGGTCAGGTAATCCGCCACTCTGGTTTCGTTGAGCTGGCGCGGCACATCCGGCAGGCACAACAGCGCTTTTATTTCGGAAGCAAAGGCAAACATCCGGCCCGGGCGGTGGTAGTAATAAAGGGGTTTTACGCCCATTGGGTCTCTGGCACAGAACAGGGTTTGCCGCCGCCCGTCCCAAAGCACAAAAGCAAAATCACCAATCAGTTTGGCCGGGCACTGCTCGCCCCATTTTTGATAGGCGGCCAAAATCAGGGCGCTGTCGGGGAGTTGGGCGGGCAGGGCCAGGGCGCTGATCAGCTCATCGCGATTGTCAATGCGGGCATCGGCCGTGAGCGCCAGATCGCCGGCTGGCGTGACCACCGGCTGAAATTCGCTCACCGATTCCGGGGTAGTCCAGAGCAATCGCTGGCCCAACCCCACCGCGCCGTGGTGCCAGATGCCAACCCGGTCCGGGCCGCGATGGGCCAGGGTGTCCATCATTTCTACCAGGTGGTTGCGCTGCGCCGGCCGGCCGTCGGGGTAATAAACTCCGGCAATGGCGCTCATTGCCGGCCAGCCTCTTGCGGCCGGAGCGGTGTGTACCGCGGCAGATCGCCAGAATCGCCAATGACGATTTGCCCGTAGCATTCTACCCAGGCGTGTGCCTGCAATTGCCCGTTTTCACCGCGGGCAACGCCAATGTGCAACTTGTTTTGATAACCGCCCCGATTAAGCAGCGCCTGGGTAACCAGCGCCTGCGGCAAACAGTTACACCGCGGGATATAGCGACTGGCCAGCGTTACCGCCCAGGTGACTCTACGCGCAGCGGATTGGCCCTCGGCCGATACGCCGGCGGCAACGGGAGTCGATTTTGAAAGCCAGCGCCGCAAGGTTTGAAAGGGCAGCAGCCACAAACCCAGCCTGACCAGGCCAAGCAACAACCCGGCCCGCAACAAAAGAGCGCGATCGGCGGGCGGCAGGTTCAGAAACTTAACGATCTGTTTCATGTTTGATTTCGATGAGTTTTTGGTCGGCCAGTTCCCGCAGGAGAGCCAGCAGCTCATGCTCGCATTGCTGTGGGTCTACGTCGTATTCGGCTAAAAGGGTATCCCGCACATCGCTGACCCGTTGCGGGGTCTGGATCAATTGCCACACCTGAGCGCCAACCTCATCCAAACCGTAATACATTCCTGATTGGAGTTGCAGGATAACCACATCGCCGGCCAGATCAGCCGAAAGCTGCTCCGGGACAGCCGCCACTATTGAAGTTATTGAGATTTGGTGTACCAACTCTGGAGAGTCTATTTTTGTCACGTGAAGGCCTCCTTGGGGCGTCAGGGGGGTGGGTCGGTGTATTTAATCCACACCGGGTCCCAATCGTCAAAGCCGGTTCGGCTCAGGCTGTACAGGCCCGTGCCGTCGGCGTTCATTACCCAAATCTGCCGGTGGCCGGTGCGGTTGGACCAAAAGACTATCTGTTTGCCATCAGGCGACCAGGAAGGATGGCCGTTTACTTCTGGGATGAAGGTATCCTTGCCGATCTGCCGCGCGTTATAAGCTTCATTGGTTTCGGTGAGCTGCCGGAGACCGCTCCCGTCACGATTGACCACCCAAATCTCGTCGTCGGCGCTGTCGTTAGAGACAAAGGCAATCTGCTCGGCGGCAGGAGACCAGACTCCAAGATAGGCGTAACCGTTGGCAAAATCGGTTAATTGCTGCTCTACCCGGTAAAAGGAGTCGTACCAAAAAACCGCCGGAACCTGATGAGGCGCACCCATGGCAAAGGCGCCGCTGCCAACATTTTTGTAAATTGTGACATCTTTGGTAAATACCCGAAAGCGTTTGTCGGCGGAGTAGGTATCCCGCGCCTGAGACTGAGTGTAAGGCCAGGGATCGGTTAGCAGGCCCAGATTCCTGCCGTCCGGGTCGATCACGTACACCATCGGCGGCACCCCTTCAACCCGATTGGACATAAAGGCGATCTTGCCCACCAGTTCTGCCGGCACAGGTTGGGGGGTGGCCGTGGCAGTGGCAGTGGGACCGGGGGTCGGAATTTCGCCATCAAGCAGGATGAAAACTGGAGTTGGGGTAGCAGTCCAGATGCTGGGTGGGGTGGGCGTGGGCGTGCCAAAGGCAATAGCTTCGGCGGTGCCTAAAACACTCAAGTACAATGCCGTCGCCATATTTTCTGGCGGCGGGGCGGGCGTAATCACCTCTGGCGTAATCCAGTTGGCCGGTACCGGGGTGTAGGTACCAACGGTAGTTGCCACGTAAGTGGCGGTTACGGCCAGCGGAACCACCGTTAATACATTTTCCGGGGTTGGGGTGCTGGTGACAACGGCGTAGGTTGGGGTAGCGGTAGCGGTGGGGCTGGGGGTAGCCGTCCAAAAACTGGTGATTGGTGGCGTAGAAAGCATACTGTTGGCCGTGGCGACCATCGCCACCCATTCTGATGTTGCCGTATTTTCCGGCACCGGCGTATCCGTAACCACAATCGGCGGCGTTGCCGTTACAAATTCGGTGGGTGTGGGCGTCGGCGTGCCAATGGCCGTGGCCTCGTAGGTGGCGGTAGCGGCAAGAGCGGCGATAGTGACAACATTGATCGGTGTGGGCGTGAAAACAACAACCTCAGGCATCGGCGTGGGCGGCGATTGGTAAATCAAGCGCAAAACCGGCCGGGTGCCAAACCCGCCGCCGTAGCCCGTGTCCCAGGTAAATAAATTAGAGGACCCCTGACCTGGCCCATCAAGCCGAAACGAAACCAACCCGATTTCTAACCGTTGCTGCAGCTCGGCAACCTGAGCCGGGGTGAAGGTAAACACATTCACCTGGCCGGGCACCAAATCCTGCAACATTAATTCGGGGGGAACGACGCCCAATGACGGCGCGTTGTGAATCTGTTCATAAGTGGCCCGCGTCCAATTTTCATCAATCTCTGGCCCCAGCAATTGGAGAGTCCAAATACCGTTGGCGCCCAAACTATCTGCGCTCAATCCCTTTAATTCCAGTGTGGCCTGCTCTAAGTTGGCTCCCGGCGGAAGAGACGCCAGGCTGAATTGGATGGCCCCGTGGTAGGTTTGGTCTTCAAAAATACCCGCGTGCATGTTGCGATCACCAAAATGGTTGAGTGGATCCAGGCTGGAAACCCAGCCTACCGCATTGCCCGGCGGGTAAAGAGCAATCTGGCTGCGCCCCGGCGGGGGTGAAACCGTTGGCGCAGGTGTTGAAGGCTTGACGACGACTCCGGTAACTTTGGGCGCCGGGCGCGGCGTTGCCGTAGGGCTCATCGCCAGGGGTGATGGCGTGGGAATGCTGATGGGTGTAGGTTCAGCCGCCGGGAAAGTTTCAGCCATCACGGATCGACTCACCTTTATGTAACCATACCCCACAGCTACGGCCAGAACCGCGATAATTATCCATACGCCCCACTGCAGCAAACCGGCTCTTTGAAGCACGGCTGCCCGCCAGCGCTCAAGCCGAGAAGGTGACCGCTCGGCCATATCCGCCGGGATGAGGCGCGGGTTTTGACCCGGCTCAAAGCCGGATGGCACCACAACCGGATTGGGTTTCCTGTCTGGCGGCTGCACAAAGCGAGGGCAGGTTTTAAAGGCCGCAGCCATGCAAAAAGCAGCCTGGTGCTCTGCGTCAATACGCTGAGGTTTGTCTGCCGCATAACAGCGATGTTCTTCAACCGGTTCAATAAAAATCGAGGTTCGGTCGGTTTTTAGCCCAAGGTGAGGACAAGAGCGATGATAGGATGGAACTTGAGTCATAAAATCAATCCTCAAATCTTTTCTTCATCCTCTAAGATAAGCTCAACAGGTGTGTGCCCATTGGTTGAAAATTTACCATTGACAGGGTGCTGGCCGCGCCCCAACCCAATTAGCTGTGGGGCTTTGGTAAACCGGCTCCACCAACGAGGTTTTCCCCGACGATTACTCTGCACGTTAGAATAGTAATGGTAATAGGCGTAATCATTCGCCTGGCGTGATTTGAGCTTGTTAAGCACCACCCCAAAAACTTTCAGGTTTAGTTGAGTTAAGGTTTCTTTAGCCTGCCTAACCGTTTGGCTGTGGGTATGGCCGGCGTTAACCACCATAATCACGCCATTGCACAGGCTGGCCAGAATAGCCGCGTCGGCCACACCCAAAACGGGCGGGCTGTCAAAGATGACCACATCGGCTAAAGCTCTGATCTGCTGCAACCGTTGTTTCATTGGCTCTGACGCCAGCAGATCGGCCGGGCTGGGCGGCAGCGGGCCGCTGGGTAACACTTTCAAGGTGCCAATGGATGTTTCTACCAGAGTTTCGCCTATTGACAGACCATTGTCCAATAACAGATTGGTCAGGCCAATTTGATTGGGTATTTCAAAATACCGATGAACCATTGGACGATGCAGATCACCGTCGATCAGGATAACTCGCTTGCCGGCATAAGCCATAGTAATGGCCAAATTACAGGCGGTAGTAGTTTTGCCTTCGCCCGGAATAGCGCTGGACACCAGCAACCAAAAGGATGGGTTATTAAGATTGTAGAATTGAATGTTGGTCCGCAGCACACGGTAGGCATCGCTGGACTGCGAGTACTCATTTTGCAGGGTTACCAGATTATCTGAGGGCGTATGGATACTGGAAATACGGGTAACTTTTCCGAGGGTAGGCAGCTTTAAAACGCGTTCTACATCCTCTTTAGATTTGAGGGTATCATCGAGATAATCCAGCAAAAAAGCCGCAGTTGTAGCCAACACCAGGCCGGTGGCAGCGGCCATGAGCACAAAGTACATCACATTGGGGCTAACAGGGATTGTTGGGATATTGGCCGGCTCAACCACGCTCAAATAGTTAGTGCGATTACCTTCAAAAAAATCCAGAAGTTTGGCATAATCGGCGCGCCAAACGGTTATCTTTTGGCGGGCGGCATCGGCCTGGCTGCGCAGGTCCTGAATACCCCGGGCGCTGTTTTCCAGAGCCAGCCGGCCTTCCAGATCGTCAACCTGTTTTTCTGCTTCCTCAATTTGCGCCTGCAACAGCTCAAGCTGCTGGCCAACAAATTCACGATGTTGAGTCTGTTCCTGCTCCGCCGAGGTTGGGCTTTGGCGGATCAGTTGGCGGGCAATCTCATCGGCCAGAATTTTTGCTTGCTGCGGATCGGTACTCCGCACGGCTATCTGAATTAACTGGGTGCCTGGGGTGTGGCTGGCATACACCTGCCCAACCAGCGCCCGCCAGTTCATGTCCAGGCCCAGCGTATCAATCGTACCTTGCAGAATTGGCTCCAGGCGGACCATTTGGGCATAACTATCGGCCAATTGCTGGCTAATTGCCAGGTCCTGGCCGGTAGGGTCGGCCGCTTGAATGAAACGGCCCACCATCAGGGTTGTTGAGGCAACGTATTCGCGGGGCATTCGGGAAGTGGCCCATAGGCTGGCCCCGGCCCCAATGAAGGTAGCCAGGGCGATAAGCCAGCTCCATTTCCACAAAACCAAAAAATAATGTTTAAGTTCCATAAATGAATATCCAGTTTGTTGAGCAAGGCTATAGGATTTTGGATTTACGATTTACGATTTACGAATGACGACCCTGCGACGTGTAACCTGCAACTTGAAACCTGCGAATTACGTTTTACGTTTTTACGCCGGAACTATCCGTTATCGGCCGGCGAAGCCTGAATCTGGCCGAGAGCCAATCCCGGCTGCGAACAAACAGGTTATGCAAAGCCAACGCCGCCATCACAATGAGCACGGCATCTACGGGCAGCCGGTAGCGAACCATTGCCCAGGTAAAAACGTGCAGCG
Source organism: uncultured Caldilineaceae bacterium (assembly GCA_964407935.1). Taxonomy (GTDB): domain Bacteria; phylum Chloroflexota; class Anaerolineae; order 4572-78; family J111; genus J095. The sequence goes on along the minus strand of CAYOXS010000032.1, from coordinate 19,578 downwards.
CCGTATAAAAGACCATAAAAATCAAGAGCAGCGAGAAACGGTTAGCAAATTGGGGCTGGCGAATTACGATGTATATACCGTAAAGCATAAACGGCAAACACAGGCCAAACGCTCCCATCCGGCCCAGGTTGTGGAGCAGCGAAGTATCAGCAGTGGGCCAGAATTCAAAATACGCCCGCAGCCGGCTTAGGGTGAGGCGCGCATAGCGGCCCGGATCATCGGCAACAAACCGGAGGCCAAGCCGCATCAAAGCGCGGTCCAGCTCCGGCTCCGGGCGTCCCCACCAGCCTGCCGGGAGCGGAGCGGCCTTGAACTCATGAAACGTATCCCCGTGTATGGGGTGCTGAGCCGAGTACATGGCGTAACCGGCGTTTGAATTTAGCAACAGAAAACGGTCGTACACCTGGTAGTTGCGGTAAGTCCACGGCAGAATGCAGCCCAGGATGATCAGACTGGCCGCAACAAGCAGTTTAACGCCGGCTACAAAGCGCTGTCCGCGCGCGGCTTGCCACAACAGCCACAACCAAAAAATGGGCACCCAGGGTAACACGGCCTGGCGCAGCAGCGCCGCCAGCCCCAGGCTGACTCCCAATTGGAGCGTCAAACTGCGAGGGATTTGCTGCCGTAATCGCAAACATTCCCCCAGCCTTAACCCCACCTCCAGCGACCAAACCAGCGTCACAATATAGAAGGTTTCGGTCATCAATGTGGCTGCGTAGAGAATGTAGTAGGCGTAAAACGCCGCAACGGCGGCAGCCAACAGCGGGATAGCAGAAGAGAACGGCACAACCCGCCGGGCTAACCGGTAGATCAACCAGGGCAGCAAAATTCCGCCCAGAATTGCCTGCACCAGCCGCACAGCCAAAGGGTGAACCCCAAAAAGAGCGTACACGCCGGCCACAAATAGGGAATAGAGAAAAGACCAATGCGCCGTTGGCGCGTTGGCCGGGGTAAAGGGATACCAGTTCTGGCTAAAGCTGAATCCGTACCCCTGGATTAAACGTTCGCCCAGAGCGTGATAAGAAAGCTGGTCAGTCAGCAATGATGGCGCATCAACGACATCACCCAGATACAGCGCCACCCCCAACCGCAGCAGGACTGACGCGGCCAAAATCAAACCCAACCACCAATAAGTGCTGTTTTTCATCAGGCGCTTAACCTGCTGTACACGTCGTTCCACTTGCTGTATACCCGCCGCCAGTTGTACCGTTCTTCAACCCAACGCCGGCCGCTGGCGCTCAACTGCGTTCCCAGGCCGGGATTCTGCAAAAGTTGAACTGTTGCCGCGGTCAATGCCTCCGGCGTATCGGCAATGAGAGCGTGAGTTCCATGTTGCAAATCGATGCCTTCTGCCCCGATTGAGGTTGAAATAATCGGGACGCCCCAGCACCAGGCATCTGTAATTTTTACGCGCATGCCGCCGCCGGCTCGCAGCGGCACAACAAAAGCCGCTGTTTCGGCCAGGTACGGTTCCAGATGGGGGGCATAACCGATCACTTTGATTTTGTGGTTTTTGGCGGTCAACGCCCGGATTTCTTCGGGCGGATTTTTGCCCACAATCACAAATGTAGCCTCAGGAATTTGCGTTAAAACGCGGGGGAAAACCTCGCTGGCAAACCAGAGTACGCCTTCGGCGTTGGGCGGCCAAAACATGGTGCCAATGTGAGTGATGGCGCAAGGCCGGGACACCCGCGAAACCAGCGGCTGCATCTCCGGGTCAACGCAAATAGGAATGATGGTGAAATTCAGCTCACTTAGCTGCTGGCTTGGCAGCGCCCAACGATCCTGCTCGGCAACACAAACCACGTGGTCAAACTGCTGCCACAGATTTGCTTCGTAACGTTTCAAGGCCCGGGCTTCGTTTTGCAAAAAGAACCGTTTAAAAGGGTTGCGTTCGTGGGCGGCTAACCGCTCGGGGATACGGTACAGGGCATTATGCGCATCCAGCACCAGCCTGACCCGCCGGCGAGTTTGAACCATTTGCGATTGAACATACAGAGCATACTGCGCCATTGACGTTTGATCGGCATGGACAATATCAATGGCCTGCCCGGCAATGAGCCGGTCCAGCAGGGTAAACATCTCGCTCAGTTGATCCCGCACAATGATGATGGGTTGCCGCGTGACGGTAGCCATAAGAATGGCGCGGGCATCCAACAGGCGGGAGCGGCGCATGGGGATGGTATGCACGGCATGGCACAGGCTTTCAAGATGAGCCAGGTGTTCGGCGCGGTCATCGGCCCGGGTAAAAGAGACCAGGGTAACCTGATGCTGCTGAACCAGTTGGCGCAGCACATAATAGGCCCGAATTTTGGCCCCGGAGTCCAAAGGATAGGGCAGCACCTGGGTTAGAAAAAGAACACGGGCCATTGCTTAATAGCCTCTAAAATGCAGCATCACCGGCAGGGTTCTGAGCAGGATCAGTAAATCCAGAAAGAAGCCGGCGTGTTTAATGTAGTACAGATCGTATTCCAGTTTGACTCTGGCATCCTCGACGGTATTGCCGTAGTGGTAGCACACCTGCGCCCAGCCGGTAATCCCCGGCTGCATGCCGTGGCGAGCGCGAAAAAGGGGCAGAATACGGCTCAACTCACCCACAAACTGGGGGCGTTCCGGGCGTGGACCAACGACGCTCATCTCGCCGCGCAGCACGTTAATAAATTGCGGCAGTTCGTCCAGCCGCATCCGCCGCAGCCAGCGACCAACCGGGGTTATGCGCGGGTCGCCATTGGTGGCCCACCTGGCTCCACCGGCGCCTTCGGCGTGCGGAACCATTGTGCGAAACTTGTATAGGGCAAAGGGTCGCCCGCCCCGACCCACCCGCTGCTGGCAATAAAAGATAGGACCGGGTGCGGTCAAAGCGTTAGCAACAGCAATGAAAGGCACCAGAATGGCCAACAGAGGAATGGCGATCAACGCCAGCATGACATCAAGCACCCGCTTGCCGGCCTGAAAAAGCCGAAAGGCCGGATTATCGGCGGCGCCGGCGATAATATTCAGATTTTGCGCCGCATAATTGACCGGTAACCGGGCTGTCAGCCGTTCATACGCCACCGAAAGGGGCGTTACCCGCAGCCCCAATTCTCTACAGTCCATCACCGCTTCGCGCAGCGCGGGCGACAGGTTGTGTTCATTAGCCACAATAATTTCATTTACGCCCAAATGCCGAACCTGATAAATGAGATTCTGCTCTGAGGTAATAGTTGGAATATCCCCCATTGATGTTCCAGGCTGGCCTGCATCATCGGCAATGATGCCCACCACTAAATAGCCGGTGCCCCGAAAAGGGTTGGCATAGGCCGCCGATGCCGCGGCTTGCAGCTCGTGGAGTAGCGAATTGCTGTTTACCCCCGAACCAACAACCAGCACCCGGTGCTGAAAAGCCGGTTGAAAAAAGAATTGGGCGTACAAAGCCCGCCAGCCAGCAATGCCGCCAACGGCCAAAAAGAGAAAACCAAAGGCCTGCATGCGCCGGCCCACCGGCGGCGTGAGCCAGGGGATGGCAATGTAAAGCATCCCAACCAACAGCGCCGCCAAACAGGTAAAAAGAATACTTTGCGTGGTGCTGGCAGAACGGGCCAGATCATAAACATCGAGGGCGGCAGCAAAAAGCAACCACACCGCCGAAAGAGTAACAAACCACTTAAAACTCGCACTCAGAGCCACCAGCGAGAATGGAAAATCGCTCCAGGCAATCACGGCGATGACCAAAGCGGCGTTGATCAAAAACAGGTCAACCACTTTAAGCAAAAAACTGCGTTCGGCCAGGGTTAAGCCCACACCAATCCGGCGGGTGTCGCTCCGGCGGCCGAGAGCAAGCGCACTGGACCAATTACTCTGTATAAGCAGTTCTGAGGTTTCCATACTCATGCTGTTTCTCCTCTACCATTCGCTGATACATGTACTGTAAAATTCGCTGCTCGTTAGCGCGCTGCTGGTCGTACCAGGCCCGGCCGGCCGCGCCCATCTGCGCCAGACGCGCCGGGTCGGCCAGAGCCGCGGCCAGATAGCGCGATAGCGAGGCCGGATGGGCCGGTTCAACCAGCCAGCCGGTGCGGCCCTCGTCCACGTATTCCGGCAGAGCGCCGGCCCAGGTAACAATCACCGGCTTGCGAAAATAGTAAGCCGCGGCCACCAGCGCCGATTGGGTCGCATCCAGATACGGTAAAACCACCAATCCGCAGCGACGAAACAGGTCTAACGCCTCGTCATCCTTAACCAGCCGGTCACGCACCTCAACCCGGGGCGGCAAAGCGCCAGCCCACTGCGACTCCAGGGGGCCTGGGCCGGCCAAAACCAGCCGGGGGGCATCGCCCTGCGAGTTATCCAGCAACGCGGCGGCAGTAATCAGATGATCAACCCCTTTGTAATGCTCCAGCCGGCCAAAGAACAACGCCCACGGTTCATATTCAACCTGAGCGCTCAACTCCTCACCTTTCTGCAGCCAGGTGTAATCCAGAAAAAGATGAAGCAGAGGCGTGCAGGTGATTCGCTCCTGAGGCACTTTTCTGGCCAGCAATCGCTCCCGGTAACGCATGCCGTGAACCAGAATTTGGTCGGCCAGATGGATAACCAGCCAGTTCCAACCGTAGAGCAAGCGGCCATAGGCCGTGCCGCTATGGGGGTCCAGATCGTGGATGGTATGGATAACCGGGATGCCAAATCGGCGAAACCAGGGAATCAAAAGAACGTTCCACAGATGCGGGCCGGTGATATGCACCAGGTCCGGGCGCAAACTCCAAAATTCTGGCAATAGCTTCCCGATGTTATGCAGGAACAAACCTTCGGCAGAAAAGCCGGTGTTATGCGTAGCTACCGGCGTATGGACAACCACGTTGGGCAGATAACGATCGCGGGGATAATGAATTGTTGTAACCAGATGTACCTCATGGCCAGACAGGGCCATGTGGTTGGCTAAATCGGCCGTATATTGATGCATGCCGAAAGTAGGAGATAGCAAAACATAGCAAATACGCATATCCGGTCCCCCCTTTTGCGTAGTGACCCGCAGAACGTTCGTTATTAGTTTATCGTATCAAAATGACAGGATTTAAGGCAGGTGTGTAACCAACCGAGCGAGAGAAAATCGACTTCCAAACGCCGGCAATTTTACATATCAGGCAGCTCTGCCAGCAGGCGGCGATACGTGCTGGCCCGGGCAGCGACAGCCGGCGAGAAGGGCGCGGCCCCCCAGGCAACCACCAAACGGGGCAAGTAAGCCAGTCGGAGCAGAGTTTTGAACAAATCCGCCCGGCTCGCCCCGCCAAACTTTCGGTAAAACTGGATTTTGCTGCGATAGAGCTGCACGTACATGGCCTCGGCCATTTGCACCGAACTGGCCTGGCCGTAGTGCTTTACCAACGCCGGGGGCACCCACCACAACTCCCAACCCGATTGCAACAGGCGGTAGCAAAGGTCTACTTCTTCGGTGTAGATGTAATACTGCTCATCCAGCAGCCCCACCTGCTGCAAGGCGGTTCGGCGTAATAAAAGACACGCCCCTTTGATAACTTCAACCGGGCGCGGCGTCAGCATGTCCCAGTCAGTCTGGCAATAGGTAGCCTGCCGCCACAATCGCTCCAAAAAGAGCAGCCGCCAAAATTCACGGCCGGGAGTCAACATTGGCTGGCAAGACTCTTGCAGGCTGCCATCGGCGTTGAGCAGCCGCGGCCCGCAGCCGCCGGCCCGGGGGCATTCAGCCATAAACTCAAGCAACCGCGGCAACGCCCCGGGGTAAACCTCGGTATCGCTGTTGAGCAACAGCACATAACGGCCACGGCTTTGCCGGATGGCCTGGTTGTTGGCCCGGGCAAAACCGATGTTTTCCGCGTTCTGAATCAGCCTCACCTGCGGGAATCGCTCGCGGACCATCGCTGGGCTGCCATCGGTTGAGGCGTTATCAACCACAAAAATTTCCGCCGTCAGCAAGCCGCCCGGCCCTGAGTCGCCGTCGCCTTCAAACACAAGCGCCTGGCCGGCGGTGAGCGAATCCAGGCAGGCCGCCAGCAACTCCCGGGTGTTCCAATTTACAATAATGACGGAAAGTTCCACTACTCTGTCGCCTTGTTTGACACCAACTGCTCAAGAGTTACCAGCCCGCCCAATAACAGCCAAACCGGCAGGCTGGCCTGAAAACCGGAAAAACCGATGTTGTACACAAAAGGCAACATCCAGTCGGCAAACAGCATCAAGATGAGAGAACCGGCCCAGACAGCGACCATTGCGGCGGCGTACCCGGCGGCAAAACCCTGGCCAAAGTGGGCTTGCAAACGCAGGCCAATAAAGGTCACTTCGGCCGCAAACCAAAAGAAAAGCAGCAAACCCACCACTCCCACGTGGGAAAAGAGGTCAACATAATTATTATGCGAATTGATTTGGGGAGACAGCCAAAACGCTTTGCCATACTTCAACGGCTTCATTGCTGCATAGGGTCGATAAGCCGCCGGCCCCAATCCGGTGATGGGATTGCTCATGGTTACCTCGACAACCCGGCCAATTAACGCCAGCCGGGAGCCGCCGCTTTCTTCCCACTCGTCATCGCCGCCGGCAAAGTTGTAAACAAATGAGGAAAGAAAGCCGCTGCTGGCGAGCAGCAACACCCCCACAACCACCGGCCAACGCAGGCGCGGAAGGCGCAGCCAGGCCAGCGCGCCGGCGGCAGCCACCAGGCTGACCCAATTGGAGGCGGCCTCTTGCATATAGAAAAACGCGTAAGACACAACGGCCACCAAACAGGCTACCAGAAACAAGCGCCAAGCGACGGATAAGTCCCGGTTAAAAACCAGTTGCCCGCCGGCCACGGCCGCCAGCAGCAACCAGAACGGAGCGCGGATCAAAGCCAGCGTCACCAAACGCCAGCCGCTCATCACCTCGCCGCCAGTCAAAACAAAGGCGATAGCGACTCCACCGGCGACAATGAGGTAAGAAAAGGTCAAACGCCGCAGCCAAAGCTCGCTGCGAATTCTGTTGCCCGTGAGCCAAAACGCTCCGGCCGAAAAGGCAAAAATCGACCACTGCGCCAGTTGCACAACAATAAAGCTGCGCGAACGCGGCACGGCCGGGTCCCACAACGCGTTGCCAATTAAAAGCGAGAGCAACCCGGCCAACAAAAAAAGCATCAGCGGCCTGTTGGCGCGGGAAGGCAGCAGCCGCACCTCTTTGCGGCGGAGCATATCCAGAATCCAGAGGCCAAGTAAAGCGGGCACCAGCAGCGTAACCGGGTTGAGGGCCACCGCTGACCCCGTGCCAAATTCCTGGTGAACCACAAAGGCCGCCGGCGCTATGGCCAAAAGACCCAGCTCCGGCCACTGCACCAGCGCGAACGCGCCAATTCCGCCCGCCATCAAAATCAGCCAAGTCAGTGAGCCCCGCAGCCCAAAAAAGGTTGCCAGCAACAGCACCGCCCCACAAATTCCAATTTTGTAGGTGGTGAGGCTAATTTGGGACCAGGTATGAGCAATCAGTCTCATGGTTTAGTCCGGGCAAGTTCGCGGAGGCCGCGGCGAAATCCTTTATAAATATAGGCGCTGAGAATCCAGCGGTAGAGCAACACCAGCAGCAGCGAATCGGTTTGATATTTTTCCAGCAGGCGGGTTAATTGACGCATGGCCAAAACGCCCGGCGGGCTGGAGACAATGCTGCGCAAAACCTTGCGCCCAAGCAGTTTCGGGCGGTCCGCCGCAAAAGACAGCGGGGCTTTGTCTTGCAGCGTCGGGATGTGCGCCATCAATTCAGGGTAACGCGCCACAAATCGCGCCGCAGATTGGCCGGTTCGCTCGGCGCGGGCGCAGCTCGATTCCAGCGAACGGAGGGAGTGATCGTAATGGTAGGCAATGGCCCGCGCGCTGCGCCACAGCCGAAAGCCCCGCAAATAGGCCCGGTAACCAAAATCCAGATCATCCCAGCTCGGCCAGCCGCCGGTAGGGTCCTGAAACATATTCAGGCTGTAAAAATCTGCTCGCCTGATGCCCAAAACGCCAGTTTTGCACTGGTTAAAGTGAACAAACGACTCATCGGCCGCCAAAGAGCCATTCGTTTCGAGTGTATCCATATCGCCGGGGAAAATCGCGCCGCGGCAATACAATCTGGTAAACGGAACGGTCATATCCTCGGCCAGGCAAATCAGCGTGGCCAGGGCGATAACCTGCCCAATGTTGGTCAAATCCTGTACCAGTACCGCCAGCATAGCGGGGGCGGGGAGTATATCGTCATCCAAAAATATCAAAAACTCCGCGCCGCTTTGGCTGGCTCCGGTGTTGCGGGCGACGGTAGCTCCCGCATTTTTCTGGCACAGGTAGCGCACAGCAAAGGGAAACTCGCCCCAGGCCAAATTGCCGGTACCGTCCGTCGAGCCGTCATCAACGACGATGACTTCGAATTGCTCAGCCGGGAGAGTTTGTTCGGCCAAACTGGTGAGCATGCGCCGCAACGAGTTTTTGCGGTTGTACGTTGGGATAATAATGCTTGCGCCAGGTTGCCGGCTCACGTTTTGTTCCTTTTTTACATTGATGCTGCGGCCACCAGATTGCCGTAAACAGAAATGGTTTCCTGCGCGGCTCGCTGCCAGGTAAACTGTGCTACCCGACGCCGGCCTTTTTCCTGCAAAGTATTTCGCAGCGACGGATTGGTCAGACCTTCGTAAATGGCGGCGGCCATCTCGTTAACATTGTAGGGGTCAAAATAAATGATGGCATCGCCGCCCACTTCCGGGATAGACGATGACCGGGCGGCGGCAACTACCGTCCCGCAGGAAAACGCCTCGATGATGGGAATGCCAAACCCTTCGTAAATTGACGGATAAACAAATAAACTGGCCCCGGCGTACAGGCCGGGCAAATCTTCCTCCGGTACATATCCCAGTAGCCTGACATTCCGTTGCAGGCCCAAATTCTCTATGGCGCGGTAAACCTCGTCGCTGCCATGACCATCGCGCCCGGCCAAAACCAACGTGTGCGCCAATTGATATTGGGTTTTCAGCAATTTGTATGCTTCTAACAAGCGAACCAGATTTTTTCTGTACTGCAACGCGCCCACATGCAAAATATACGGCCCCAGATTGTACCCGGCCGCCGAATTGGCTTTTGGCCGGTTGGGATTCAGCGCGTGATCAACCCCGTGTTGAACCACCGGGATGCGCTCCGCCGCCACGCCATAAAGCTGCTGAAAATCGCTGGCGGTATGCTGCGAAACCGCCAAAAAGCTGTCGGCAAAGTCAATGGCGCTCTGCGTCCGCGGAAGCTGTTTGGCCCATTCAATTTGCTGGCCTTCTGCGGGCAGGTGCGCCCACGAAACATCGTGAATGGTCAGCAAAATTGGGCACGGTTTAAAGTGCGGGGCGCGGGGTTCCAGCAGGTGCAGCAGGTGCAGGCGATCCAGCCTGGCCATAGCCGATAACGCCAGCCCGTATCCGCGGCGCAGGCTGTAGACACGGCAGCGCGCTCCATTTAACAGGGGTTGGTACTGGCCAAGCGCTCGTTTGTCCGCAAACGGGTTGCCGGTGTGAAAATAGAGAAAAAGGTCAAGCTCGGGGTTTGCACCCAATTCTTTGATGAGGGCGATGATTAATTCGCTGGCGTACCGCTCGACGCCAGTTTTTTGAGGCACAAGCGCGATGGTTGCTTCAATCCCAACCCGCATAATTTTGCTCCATTGTCGCTAGCCGGCCGGGCCTGCCAGTTTGTCATTCTGAGTGAGGAACGAGCGAAGAATCTCTTTAGAAGGCCGCAAAAATGACGCAATGTTGCGCTGTGAAGGGACTCTTCGGCTATCGGCTCAGCGTGACATGCCAAAAGTGTCAACTGGCCAGTCCTGCTATCAGCGCGAAGATTTCTTTATCCGACCAGCGGCGCGTTTGCTGCACGGTTTGTCGCATTTTCAGGGTTACCGGCAGGTTTTGTAACACGGCTAACGTTGCCCGCAGCGCGATTCTATTGCGGGTAAGAAACCATCGCTCCAGAATTGAGCGCCGGAAGGCGCTGATGGTTGACCATTCGTAGTTTTTTAAAATGGTCAGGAGTTGGTTTCGATACCCCAGCCGCATCCGCAGCAGCGACTCTGAAGAAGCGCCGACGCGATGGTAGATAACGGCCTGCGGAACTGACAATACTTTATAACCGGCAATCCAGGCCCGCAGCGACAAATCCACGTCTTCAACGTAGGCAAAGTAGCGCGGGTCAAACAGGCCAATTTGGCGCAGCACCGATGTTTTGATGAGCACACAACAACCGGCCGCGTAAGCTGTGGGTGTGATAGCGGCGGGGCGTTCGGGCGGCTGGAACGATAGTTCGCCCTCAAGCCAGTCGGGCCGCAGCGTGAGTTTGATCCGGTATTTCTCGTCCCAGGTGTACTGCTGGGCCTCACACATGCCAATTGCCCGGTCACTTTCGGCCACATCGACCAGCACGTCCAGCCAATCGGCTTCAACCCGCGTGTCGTTATTTAACAGGGTGATGTAATCAGCGCCGGCGGCCATCGCTGCGGCCATGCCCACATTATTAGCGCCGGTGAACCCCAGATTGCTGTTCAATTCAATCAATTCCACCTGCGGAAAGCAGTCCCGCAGCCAGATCTGGCTGCCATCGCTCGAACCATTGTCCAGCACAATCACGCGGTAATTGCGGTAACGTGTTGCGGCCAGGCTCGGCAGGCAGTGCTCAAGGTGATGCCGCCCGTTCCAGTTGGGCACCAGCACAACCACCAAAGGTAAAGCGGCAGTATTAGAGTTCATTTTTCCATCCGTTGCTGGCTCGACTAAAAACCTGTTCCAGGCGGTCAATGGCGTGGGGCCAGGTCCACCTGGCCTGCACGTCTGTGGCGGCGGCCTGCCCATACTGTTCCGCACAGCGACGGTCGGCCAACAGCCGCAGCAGGGTTGCGGCAAACGCATCTGCATCGCGGTCGGCCAGCAGCCCCGTTTGGCCATTAACAACAGACTCGCGGATGCCACCTTCATTCACGGCCACCACCGGAGTTCCGCAAGCCATCGCTTCCAGCACCACCAGCCCCCACGGTTCCATAATTGGCGTATAAACAAAAGCCATCGCCCGGTTGTAAAGGCTCACCAGTTCCTGATCATCGATGACAGTGCGAATGGTTAAATCGACCCCATTTTGACGGGCCAGAGTTTCAATAACCTGCCGTTCTTCGTTTTCAACGCTATTGGCCACAATCAGCAGCGGCAGGCGCTGCCGCACCGGCAATCGGCCCAACGCGCTGATCAAAAAACGGAAACCTTTGTGATAATGAACCGCGCCAACACTGAGCAAAAACGGCTCCCGGGCCAGCCTCAACGGGCGAAAACGGTTGGTATCGACGCCCAGATAAGCTACCTGAGACTCAAGCCCGTACAGCCGGAAAAAACCCTCGCGCACAAAATGGGAATTGGTTACCAGTTGCCCGGCGAGCCGGATGTTTTGCGCGGCGTGCCGCTCTCGCAGCCAGGGATAAAAGCGCCGGGGGAAAGCGTAGTAGGCAACCTTGGCCCGGTGGATAAAACCGTGGCCGTTCCCGGCGTCATCGGGTTTGGACAGGCGGCTTCTGGCTCCGTGATGGCAATAGTACACCGAAGGCGTGGCCAAAAAACGAAGGACAGCCGGGTTTTGGGCCAGTTGGCAATCGTGAGCAAAAACCACATCGTAGCCGCCGCCATCAATAACGCCGGCCGCCTGCTGCCCAACCTGGCTCAAATTGTGCAAATCTCTGGTCAGGCGCAGCGCGGTGACATACGGCGTTAGCAGCGGCACCCGGCGCGACCAAACTCCGCGGCGGCGAAACGGCAAAACAACCGTCCGCCGCACGTAACCGTTGAGCGGCAAAAAGGTGCGATCGGCGGTTTGAGGGCAAAATTCGTCGAGCACGTGGCCCCGTTCGGCCAGCCCTTTAACCATGTCAAACACGGCCCGGCGAGCGCCGCCGGAGGGCAAATTGTGGTATAAGGCTATGCGCATGCTAACTTCGCCCCGCCTGATAAACTTTAACGGTTTCACGCGCCAGATCATGCCAGCTTACGGTATTTACTCGCTGGGCTGCCGCGCCCATTTGGGCCAGGTCAAGCTCAACGGCCTGTTGCAAGGCATTAACCAGACCGGCGGGATCGTTTGGGTTGTAGGTAATTCCGGCATCGGTGTTGATCAGTTCCGGCAAACAACCCATGCCGGGCGCGATGACCGGCCGGCCAAACGACATGGCCAATATCACCGAACCTGACGTTAGAACGTGCTCAAAAGGGAAAGCCAGAACATTGGCCGCGTTGATATACAATTGCAGCTCATCATCCGGCACGTCCTCGGCTTTGAGCAGAATCCGGGGGTCGGCGGCGGCCAGCGCGGCAATTTCTGTAACATAATTTTGCGGCGGCCACGGTTTTCCGGCGATGACTAACATAGCGTTGGGGTGAGCCAACTGCCGAAACGCGGCAATCAACTTCTCAATGCCCTTGTTAGGTCGAATCCCCCCCAAAAAGGTCACCACAAACCGGTCGGCCTGGATATTTAACCGGGCACGCGCCGGCTGGCATGGAATGTTGTTGGGGTACACGGCGGCGTAGCTGGGATGGGGTAAAACCCATACCCGGCGGCTGCGGCCAAAGTTACCGGCCAACAACCGGTGAGCCTCGTTACAGTGAACAACAACATCGTGGGCCAGCCAGGCCATCAAATAGCGGCCCAGGTGTTCCAGCCAGCGCGGCGGCATGGGCCAGCTTGGCAGCAGATCGTGCATGGTCCAGACAATGCGGTAGCCCAACCCGCGGGCCAGCAGCAGATAAGCGGCAAATTTGAGCAATCGCTTAAAAGAGACTCGCCCTTTTGGGCCGGCGTAGTGCGGTTGAATAAAGTGGAAATGCAGAACGTCGACCCGCTGTTTGTGCTGCCACAGCCAGCGGCCGGCCAGCCAGTAGCCATTGTGCGACGTTTCAAATTCAACCCCTTGCTGTTCCAGACCACTTTGAAGCAATGGCCAATAGGGGTTGCCGGCCAAGTCTTTTGTTTGGGGAAACCAGGCTGCGCGCATATTTTTTATTTAAGGATTGAATGAGACAGTTTTAACAGCGAAAAAGTTAAAATGGACCAAACGCCCCGATTACGCAGCCAGCCCGGATCATAGCCCACCATTTTTACAAACATAGCCGGCACAGCCGCCCAATTTCGGCTCTCGCTGGCCGAAAAGAACAGGCCGGCCGCAACCTGCCCCAAAAGTCTGGCGCGCCGGTCAGCAATGGTAAATGGCTGTTCCGGGAGATTGGCCAATACGATGCGAGTGTACCCTAACGGGTCTTTTATTAACGGGCTGCGAGCATATCCCAGTAACATATCCAGCGCCAATTTTCCTTTATCGGCGGCCAGCCCGGGATTCAGCTTTAGCGCCTGCACAACATCCTGCGTCGCTTCCTCAACCCGCATGGCGCCGTAATTGGCCGCCGCCGCCCGCAGATACATTTGGGCGTAAGCCGGGCCTTGCAGAGTTTTTAACTGCGGCGGCAGGTTGGGTTGAGAAAAAAAATTGTCCAAAAATCTCAAACTGTCTCTTTTTTTGCTGCGCGTTTCGCCAATCATATTGGTGTTATGAAACCGATAGTCACACACAAGTTCCGGCACCCAAACCATCTGGCAGCCGGCGTAGGCCAGCCGCAGCCAGGTATCCCAATCATCAGATTGCCGTTGACCGGCATCAAACCCGCCGATGCGCTCTAACCAGGCGCGCCGGATCAAAACAGCGTGAACCACGGTGGGGCACTCAAAAAGCCAGAGACGGATGTTTAATTCTGGATGAGCCAGCCACGGCCGCTGCTCGCCGATCAACCCGCCCTGCATATCGGTTAAACGGTACCCGCCCGATGTCCAGCCAATCTCCGGGGACTGGTCCATTACCGCCACCTGCACCGCTAATTTGTGCGGCAGAAAGAGATCATCGTCATCCAAAAAAGTGACATATTCGCCCTGCGCATGCGTGATGCCGGTGTTCCGGGCGGCGGCCAACCCGGCATTGGTCTGATAAACATAGCGCAGGCGTGGGTCATCAATCTGAGCCACCACCTCTCGGGTGGTATCGGTGGAACCATCATCAACAATGATAATCTCAAAATCCGGGTAAGTTTGGGCCAGCGCGCTTTCAATGGCCTGAACCACTAAATGCGCGCGATTAAACGTGGCAATAACAATGCTGACTCGGGGCATTTTGGCTGTGTCCTGTATTTCTGTTATTCCAAATATCCCAGCCCGCGCAATCGCTCTTCAATCAGTTGAGCCTCGGCTTCGTCGTATACCGCTGTCTCGGGTTCGAAAATGCCCGCGCCGATATTTGGCGAGTTTTCCCGCTGAAGCTCCTGCGCGATCAATCCCGGGGGAAGCACGCCGTCCATATCAACCGGAACCGGCAAGCCCAAATAAGTCAGAATCATCGGCGCGAGATCAATGAGTTGAGCGCCCACCGCTGAGGTTGGCGCGGCAACGCCCGGCCCGTGCGCCACCAAAATTCCGTACGGGCGATGCGTTCCGCCGCCGGGCGTTAGATACTGCACAATTGCCCCGTCATCGGCCAGGCTGCGCAAGGTTGAAAAACCGGGCCGGGGTTCAAGCACAAGATCGGGGAACTGATCGCCGGGCTGGCTATCAAAAACCTCCCGGCTGCGCCGCACCGACACAAACAAGGGCTGGCCATCGCGCGGGTCCAGCGCGGACTCAAACCGATGCTTCAACTCGGCCAGTAAATTTTCATACTCGGCTCCCGGCGCAACCACCCCGTGCGGTTCCCGGCCCCGCAAATTTACCTGCACAAAACAGTGCAATTCGGCCAGCACCGCAAACGCGGCAGATTGAGTCCAATCTGCCAGCAGTTCGGCGGCCAAATCTCGCTGACGAGCATCGGCAATCCAGTCCGGGCTGGAACGGCGCGGCGCGGCGGGTAAAGAAGGCCGGCCATTTGCCGGAGCCAGTTGCCGCTTAACAGCGCGTCCGGCTTTGACCAGCTCTTTTACAATTGGCTGGTCCGATGAACCGGCCGCCTGCCGGATGCGATAGAACCAGCCGGGTTGATTTGCTTGTTGGGGTTTAGTATGGCCATTTCTGGGGCGCGCCGGAGTTATTTCCGGCGGCAAAGCCAGGTAGCCCCAATCGTGCAATAGCTGGTTAACATATATTTTGCCGTGGTACGGGCCAAAGCCGTGATCGGAGATGATCAACTGCAAGGCATCTTTGGCCCAGGGTTGAGCCAGTAGTTGCCCCACCAGCGCGTCCAGCCGGTTGTAACAGGCCCACACATGCCGGCAGCGCTCCGGCCCCAACGATTCGGCTTCAATGGAATTGGGCGGCGCCCAGAATTTATGCTGCAAATTGTCAAGATTCTGAAAATGGACCATAAAAACATCCCAGGCTTCGCGCGCCATAAGCCGCATGGCCACTTCTGCCCGCTGCTCAAAAGCCCTGGTAATGCAATCCAGATACGTTTCAAAGGCGTTTGCTACATTCCAATCCTGAAAACCCCACGACAGAATAAAATCATAATCCGGGATGCGCTCTAAAATCTCCGCTTTGAGTTCAGCCGGAAAGGTAAAGGCCGAGGCAACAGACGGGGTGTCAAAGCCGGAAACAAGACAGCCGTTTATTGGATAGGGGGGATAGGTGAGCGGCAGGTTGATAACACAGGAACGCCGCCCGTGCCGGCTGAGAATTTGCCACAGCGTTTCGCCCCGAATATGGGTTGAATTGACAAATTTATCGGCCTGCGTTGCCGGATCGTAACAGCGAAAATCCAGGATCGTGTGCTTTCCCGGATTTTTGCCGGTCATAAATGAAGTCCAGGCCACCGGGGTTATCGGCGGGATGGTAGATTCAAGCGGCATGGCTGCCCCCTGTTGCATCAGCCGGCCGATATTGGGCATTAAGCCCCGCTCAACCAGAGGGTTAAGTATATCAAAAGTGGCGCCATCAAGGCTTATGATACATACTTTCGGCTGAGCCATTCTTGTGCTCATAATTAAGACCTTTCGTGGATTGCCTCCAGATTACAAACGGAGAAAAAACGCCGGCGGTGTCATCAGTACTCAATCGAGACGCCTCAACTTTAAACAAACGTGACCGGCTAATGGCAAGAGGAATACTATCCGATGAGTCCAGGAGCCGCCCTTCTATGGCGTATACGCCGGGATTCAGTTGGAGCGGATTAATCTCCGCCTCAAAGAAACCCGTCCCCTCTATATCAGCTGATACCAGTTGGCTGTGGCTGGTTCTGCTTGCACAGCAGCTCATGCCGTCGGACCGAAATATTTTCAGCACAGCCTGCGGCTTTTCCAGCTTTTTTGCCGCAAAATAATTTATTTTGACGGTAAGTTTATCATTGGGGTTGAACTCGTACTGTTCACGGCCATTCTTCCCCAAAAGCTCAACATCCGTAATAGTCAGTTCGTGAGACCCCTTAAACCCCGGCGAATTTAGCAACTCCGAGAATTGTTGGCCCTGCTCGGCACGAACCTTGATCTCTTCCCGCACGCCAGATTCATACGCCTGAATAACCTGGCTTGTTTCGCCATAGGTGGCAATCCGTCCACCGCTGAGCCACAGCGCCTTATTACAAATTCCCTGCACGTGATAAAAATTGTGTGACACAAAGACGATGGGAATCTGGTTGCGCTGCAACTCTTTCACTTTGTCGATGCATTTGCGCTGAAAAGAGGCATCCCCCACCGACAGGACTTCGTCGATGAGCAGCACATTTGGCTCAGAATGGACGGCCACTGCAAAACCGAGCCTGACGTACATCCCGGACGAATACCGTTTCACCGGGGTGTCAATAAACTTCTCCAGTTCGGCAAATTCAACAATGCTGCTGAATTTTTTATCGATTTCCTTGCGGCTCAAGCCCAAAATGACGCCGTTTAAATAAATGTTTTCCCGGCCGGTTAAATCCGGGTGAAACCCGGCGCCGAGTTCAATCAACGCCCCAATCCGGCCGTTAACCTCAACGCACCCGGAGGTGGGTTTGGTGATGCCGGCCAACAATTTTAGAATAGTGGTTTTACCGGCCCCGTTTGAACCAATAATGCCCAGGCTCTCGCCCTGCGTCACCTCAAAACCAACATTCCGCAGCACCCAAAATCTGTTGGCGTCATCGGCATTGGCTCCATTCCGGCCCAACAACCGCTGCGACAGATGAGTCAGAGCGCCACGCAGGCTGCCTCTGGCGGAACCCAGTTGATAGCGTTTGGAAACATCCTCAAATTTTACCGGTGGTTTTGTCATCAGATGATGTCCGCAAAGTTCATTTCGGCGTATTTGAAGTACGTATAAGCTACGGCAAAAATCAGCATCGAACTGGCGGCGGCCAGACCAACGTATTCCCACTGAGGCGCCTGCCCCATTAAAATCACCCGGCGATAGGCATCAATCAGGCCGGCCATCGGGTTTAACATGTAAAGGGTTCGCCACTTTTCCGGGACAAGTGCAGCCGGATAGATGATCGGTGAGGCAAACATCCACACCTGGATAACCAGCGGTACGGCCTGGCCTACGTCGCGGTAGAGCACATTGACCGCCGCGCCGATTAACGAAATACCCATCACCAAAATAATCTGAATGCACAGCAACAAAGGTAATAAGGTTATTGTCAGGCTAAACGGCACCCGGTAAAACAGCATAAACCCAACAAACACTATCGCCGCGCAGAGGAAATCAACCCCACGGGCAGCAACCATCGCCAGAGGTAAAACCTCGCGGGGGAAATATATTTTGGTAATCAGGTTCATATTGTCTTGCAAACTCGGAATAGCCGCGGTCAACGACCCGGCCAGAAACGTCCAGGGCAACAGAGCGGTAAAAGCGAACACGGGGTAGGGAATGCCGTTTGTATCAACCCGAACCAGATAGGAAAACACAATGGCGTAGACCACGGTCATAACCAGGGGTTGAGCGATGGCCCAGGCCGCGCCCAAAAATGTTTCCTTGTATCGAGCCTTCACATTGCGCAGGGTCCAAACCCACAAAAGTTCCCGGTGGCGGTACAAAGCTGTTAAGTGTTTGATCATATTGCGGTTTTTCGATTTGAATCCATTTAGGCCGGCTATCGTCAGGCCCGGCGACGAATTAACGAAATCAACAGAACGCCAATTACCAGCAAAATACCGGGGCCAATGCTGATCAGCAAAGCTGTCACCGGATCATCAATTCCAGAAGGTTGAATCTCTGCTACCGCAGCTAAAACCGGCGGCGTTGCGGTTGGCAGAATGGCATCTGGTGTTGGCGTTTGGGTGACCACCGGTGTGGGTGTGGGCGTAACCGTAGGGTAGGGTAACGGCGCCAGCGCCGGCGCATCAATGGTTCGCCAGGTGTGCCACAGACGCTCGCGGCCATCCCAGAATACAACGTGCAGTTGATTGCCCCCGACAATCGTGAGCGTTGCCTGTTCAATAAAATCCAGTTGTTCAGGCGCCAAAACTCGCAAATCCTGGAGGGCTGACCAGTCCCGGCCGTGCCACTCACCAAACGTCGCCTCGTTCCCCAGAAAATAGAGCGCATTACGGGTATCGGTAATTAAACCGGGATTTCCGGTTAACCCGCCCGTGTCGGGCGGCATTACCTGTGCGCGATCCGACCAGGTCAAGCCACCATCAGTAGAAAAACGATGATACCTGCCCTCCACCCCGGCCTGGCCGTTGTATACCACATGCAGGGTATCATCTGGCGCGACAACAATTGTGCCTTCACCATAACCGGCGCCCGCCAACTCAACTGCCTGTGACCAGGTTACCCCGCCATCAGTTGAGTTAGAATACAACACACCCAGCGGCGGATAACCATCCGGGCGGGGCGCCTCGGACCAAACTGCGTGTAAGTTCCCCCGGGAATCAACGGCCAGGCGCGAGAAAAGGGTGGTTCTATTAGAGGGGGCCGCGTAAATTGACTGCGGTAACGCCCAATTCTGACCATCAGCGGTTAATGAGGTGTAATGGATTTCACCACTACTGGCTACGGCAAATGCCACATGTAATGAACCATCCGGGGCAACAGCCAAACCATCCGGCGTAAGTATGGTTTGACCATTACCAATTTCCCTGGGCGCTGACCATGTATGGGGGTCTTCGGCCGCCCAGGCAGGGGCCGTACTGTAAAAAAGCTGCGGGCCAGCCCAAACCACGTGCAACGTACCGTTAGCGTCTACCAGCGCTTCTGGTAACTTTGCCTGCCCGCCGCCCGGCCCCACAATTACATCCGTGGGCTCAGTCCACTGTTTACCGTCCCAGCGCATGTATATAATCACCGGGGGAGTATCCGCGCCCTGATCGGGTGTTTGTCCCCACCACAGCACGTGGAGCGCTCCAGACAGGTCCGGGGCTAAAACGGGCCGGTCAATATATGAGCTGGTATAAATCAGCGTTAATGGCGCCCATCCTTCAAGCTCAGCCTGGGCTATCGCGCGTACCGGTTCCTGTTTACTAACAAACAGTATTTGGTTCAGTAATATCAAAACCAGGGCACAAGCGCACAGCTTGAGTAATTTCAATTTACACCCTCTGGTCTTTCAACAGATGATATTGCTTGAACAACACGTTGTACTCCTGTGAAAATAGCGCCGCAGGCTTCGTCGTGAGCT
>CAYOXS010000031.1:23217-30159 GCA_964407935.1 uncultured Caldilineaceae bacterium | reverse complement strand
ACGGCGTTTGTCTTAACCGGATATTAAACCATTGCGGCGCGGCAAACTGGAAGCCATCTTCCAGACTTCTTTAATTATCACTATGTCAAGTTAATCTGTCAAGAAATAAAAAACCCGGCGGGCGAATAATCTGCCGCCGGGTTTGAAATTAGCCGATGACCGGCTACTCAACTATGATTTTCTCATCGATGAGTTTTTGCTCTACGAGGTTGCCTTTGGGGTTAAAGCAGAAATGCTGGGCGTGCAGCCGAAACTCCACATCGATCATGGCCCGGCCGGCGCGGTTCTTTTCCAGGGTAAACACCACCCAGTCGCGGTAGCTTTCGCTTTTGTAGGGATTGAACGAGACGTGCTCTTTGGACAGAATGTGGAATTTGTTGTTCATCAAAATGGCAATGTCGCATTCGTAATCCAGGGCAGAGCTGCCGCGCAAATGGTACAGGTGCATCCGGCGGCTGCGCAGCCCCTCGCGGTCGGCGGCGACAATGGCCACCACCGGGATGTTGTAGGTCATGGCAATATCTTTCAGTCCTTCAACAATAATGGTCACTTTGTCATTTTCGTCGGCGGCCCGCTCCGGGTAGATAGCAACTTTCTGCAAATAATCAATAAACAGCACCAGTTTGCCGTTGGTTGCTTCGCTAATTTGGCGAGCCATCTCCCGGATGGAGTTGAGCGTGGTCACTGCCGGGCTGGCTTTCATCAAAATCAACCGGTCGGCGTAGCGATTAATTGTGGCCATCGCTTTGGCAGTCTTGGGATGCTGTGATAGAATCTGACTTAGCCCGATGTTGCCGTCTTTGCGCACCCACTCGCGGGCGCGTTTGCTAACGACAATATTGTGCAAATCTTTCAGGCGTAGCCCGCCGCTGGCATCGAGGCCGGTGGGGTCGATGCTTTCCTGGCAAATAAGGCGGTTTAACAGGTGAACTTCGCTGTGTTCATACGACACGTAAAAGGCGTAGGTCGCTTCGTTCAGGGCCAGGTTTCGAGCCATTTGCAGCGCCGTAATCGTTTTGCCAATACCCTGCGCCCCACCTAACAGTACCAGCTCGGTTCTCCGTAATCCTCCCCCAATCAGACGGTCAATCTGGTCAAAGCCAGTGGGAATAGGCAAATACTCGTCAAGCTCGCCCTGCACCACCATCCGGTCCGCTTCTTTGAGCACCTGGCTCAGGCTACGCGGCGCCGAGCCACTGGTTCGACGCTGGCCAGCTCCCCGCGGCGTACGAGGTTGAGGTGGTTGAGGCGGTTGTTGCCGGGCGGTTTGCGCCTCGGGCTGAACCGGCAGTTGGTCGGTGGATTGCCGGGATTGAATGGGACGAATTGTTTGTTGTCTGGCCTCAGTGGGTGAGTCGGACGAAGACGACATATCTGCCTCTGTTTATTAACGAAGTTTATGGCAACTGAAAATACTATCCCTGATTATACCAGATAGCCCTATGCAAAACAATATACGCAATAGGTGATGAGTCCTAAATCTGCGTGTACTATAAATCACAATGCACCCTTTAATTGAACTGGCCCAACAAGCAATTCAACAGTATTTAGCCACCGGGCAGGTATTGCCCGCTCCGGCCAATTTGCCCCCGGAAATGCAGCAGCCGGCCGCAGTGTTTGTTTCGCTGCACGCTGCCACGGGCGATCTGCGCGGCTGCCGCGGCACACTTTCTCCCACCGAACCGACTCTGGCCGAGGCCGTCATCCAAACCGCCATTGCTTCCGCAGTGGATGACCCGCGCTTTCCGCCGATGCTCCTGCCGGAAATGGAGGGGTTGGACATAAATATTGATGTGCTCAGCCCGTTGGAGCCAATTTCTGATGCCGGCAGCCTGGATCCCAAAATTTACGGCGTGGTGATCCGCGCCGGCAAACGCCGGGGGGTGCTGCTGCCAGACATCCCCGCGGTAGACAGCGTGGCCCGCCAGTTGGAAGTTGTCCGGCGCAAAGCCGGCATCAGCCCCAATGAACCCGCCGATTTGTATCGATTTACCGTGACCCGTTACTACGCCGATAGCGAAGGATTTTGATGGATAGAAGATATACCCGACGACCCTACGAAAGAAACCACAGTTCCCGGGGCGGCGCTCTGATTTTTGGCATTGGCCTGGGGGCAATGGTGATGACCGTAGCCATTTTAGCAGCGCTGATGGTGCCGGCCATCAACCGCCGGGTAGAAAACCTGCCCTTTTATGCCCAAACCTACTACCGCAAACTCTTTCCGCATCCGGAATATTTGCCCACGCCCGCGCCCACCGTTTCAACGGCGGGGGTTGGTGGCGGAGCGCTCAACCAGCCGGTTGCGCTTGATCTGCCGCCGGTGGGCGGCAACACGCCGCCAACCAACAGCCAGTCCAACGACGCCATTCCGGCGGCGGTCAATGTACCATCCTCACCCGCCGGCGACCCGGCCCCTCCGGTAAACCTGCAACCCATCGCGCCCAGAGTACAGTTGGCCGGCTTTGCCCACCAGTGGCAAACCTGGAACAACTGCGGCCCGGCCACCGTAACCATGAACATGAGCTACTTTGACCGGCCCGAAACCCAGGTAGACGCCGCCAAATTTCTCAAACCCAACAAAAACGATAAAAACGTTAGCCCGGAAGAATTGGCCGCCTACGCCCGCAC
This sequence comes from uncultured Caldilineaceae bacterium, assembly GCA_964407935.1. Lineage (GTDB taxonomy): Bacteria > Chloroflexota > Anaerolineae > 4572-78 > J111 > J095. The sequence goes on along the minus strand of CAYOXS010000031.1, from coordinate 27,531 downwards.
CACCGGGCTGGAAGCGCTGGTTCGCCGCGGCGGCAGCGTAAGCCAGCTCAAGCAGTTTCTTACCAACGGCCTGCCCGTGCTGGCCGAAACCTGGCTGGTGCACGATGGCGACGGGCTGGGCCACTACCGCCTGCTCACCGGCTACGACGACGCCGCCGGCCAGTTCACCACCTTTGACTCGCTCAATGGCCCTGATTTCAAAGTGGATTACGCCCAGTTTGATGCCGACTGGCGCGTGTTCAACCGGGTGTACGTGGTCATTTACCCCGCCGAACGGGCCGACACCGTGGCCGCCATTATTGGCCCGGATATGAACGACATCCATCTGGATGAACGGCTGGCCAGCGACGCCCAGGCCGAAATTGAAGCCGACCCCACCGACGCCATCGCTTTTTTCAACCAGGGCGACGCCCTCACCCGGCTGGGCCGCTTTGAGCAGGCCACCGCCGCGTTTGACCAGTCGCGCCGGTTGGGGCTGCACTGGCGGCGGTTGTGGTATCAATTTACGCCGTTTGAGGCTTACTACGCCACCGGCCGCAATCAGGATGTCATCGACCTGGCCGAAGCCACCATTGCCGGCACCGGCGGGCTGGAAGAAGCCTACTACTACCTGGGGCTGGCCCGGCTGGCCACCGGCCAATCCGGGGCCAAAGAAGCCTTTCAGGCCGCCGTGGATTACAACGCCAACTTCAGGCCCGCCCAGGAAGCGCTGGCCAAACTCACCCCTTAAAAAAGGATAATTATGTGGTATTTTCGCAGCCCGGAAATCATTTTTGGACCCGATGCTCTGGACCACCTCACCCAACTGACCGGCCGCACCGCTGTCATCATCACCGATGAAGTGATGGTTCAACTGGGCTATGCCGCGCGGGTGCAGGATAAACTGGCCCAGGCCGGCATCGCCAGCCACGTTTTTGCAGAAGTCGAAGCCGAACCGGCCATCGCCACCATCCGGCGCGGGGCGGCGGCGCTCACTGCCTTTCAGCCGGATTGGATTGTGGCTCTCGGTGGCGGCTCGCCCATCGACGCGGCCAAAGCCATGTGGATTCTGTACGAAAACCCGGAGATCGATATTTTGGCGGTCAACCCGTTTGAGCCGCTGGGCCTGCGCCAAAAAGCCCGGCTGATTGCCATCAGCGCCACCAGCGGCACCGGCGCGGAGGCCACCTGGGCCTTTGTGCTCACCGATCCCGCCGAGCAGCGCAAAGTAGCCGTCGGCTCGCCGGAAAACCTGCCGGACATCGCCATTGTTGACCCGGCGCTGGCCACATCCATGCCGCCGCAGCTCACCGCCGATACCGGCATGGACGCGCTGACCCACGCCATCGAAGGTTACACCTCTACCTGGCGCAACGACTTTGCCGATGGCCTGTGCCTGACCGCGGCGCGGCTGATTTTTGAGGTGCTGCCCCGCGCCGTGGCCGATGGGCACGACGCCGACGCCCGCGAAAAAATGCACAATGCCGGGGCCATCGCCGGGCTGGGCTTTATTAATTCGATGTGTTCGCTGGCGCACGCGCTGGGGCACAGCCTGGGCGGCCTGTTTGATCTGCCGCACGGCCGGGCGGTGGGGCTGTTTTTGCCCTACACTATCCAGTTTAACGCCAACGATCCGGCCGCCGACACGCGCTACCGCGAACTGGCCGCCTTTTTGGGGCTGCCCGCCGCCACCGAGGCCGAGGGCGCGGCCAGTCTGGTGGCGGCCCTGCGCCGGCTATCGGCCCAAATTGGCCAGCCGCAAACCATTGCCGCCGCGCTGAATATTTCGGCGGAGGAGTTTGCCGCTCAGCTTGAAACGCTGATTGATCACGCCGAAAGCGACACCCAAATTGTCACCGCGCCGCGCTCGCCCACCACCGCCGACGTGCGCCAACTATTTTTATACGCCTTCCACGGAAAAGACATCGACTGGTGAAACTCAGGTGATCCTTGTTACGGGAGCCACAGGCTTTTTAGGCCGCAACCTGTGCCAACATCTGGCGGCGCAGGGCTGCTCGCTGCGCGCGTTGGTACGCCCCACCAGCGACACGGCTTTTTTGCGCAAACTGGGCGTTGAACTTGTCCCCGGTGACGTCACCGACGCCGCTTCGGTGCGGGCCGCGGCGCAGGGCTGCCGGCGCGTTGTCCACACCGCGGCCTACTTTCGGTTATGGGGACCGCCCGAGCCATTTATCCGCACTAATATTCAGGGCACGCAAAATGCGCTGCGGGCGGCGCAGGCAGCCGGGGTGGAAAAGTTTGTCCACATCAGCACCATCATTGTGGTGGGGCCGCAGCCGGGCCACGCCGCCATCACCGAAGCCACACCCCGCACGCCGTATCGCTCTGATAATTACGCCAAAACCAAAACCATCGGCGAAAAGCTGGCGCTGGAATTTTCGGGGCGAGGGCTGCCGGTGGTGGTGCTGCGGCTGGGCGCGCTGTATGGGCCGTACGGCCACTACGCTTTTAACCGGCTCTTTTTTGAGGAGTTTTTGCACTACTGGCGGGTGCAGGTACACCGAGGCCGGCACCTGATTTTTCCGTGCTACGTGGGCGATGCCGCCCGCGGCATTGAGCTGGCCCTGCGCCACGGGCGGGCCGGGGAAATTTACAACATCAGCGGTGAGAGCATTTCGCACCGCGAGGCCAACCGCATCATCAGCCAGCTATCGGGCCGGAGCAGTTGGCGCATTAACGTGCCGGCCGGGTTGATGCTGCAATTTGTAAAATTTCTGGAGCTGCTGGCCCACTTTACCAACCGCGAGCCGTTTTACCCGGAAAACCTCAAACCGTACGTGTTTAACGATTGGCTGGTTGACTCCGGCAAGGCCCGGCGCGAACTGGGCTTTGAGCCGCTCACTTTTGCCGAGGGGGCGCGGCGCACGCTCAACTGGTACAAAGCCATTGGCTACCGGGTTTGATCAGCGTCGGCCCGGCTGAGCCACCACAGCACCGCCAGCGTCATCACCCCGATGACCGCCAGCGCCAGCAGCTTGAACAAACGCACCTCGATAACCAGCGCCAGAATGCCAAACGCGGCGCAAAAACTGTAATATAACAGCACAATCTGGCGCTGGCTCAGCCCCAAATCCAGCAGCCGGTAATGCAGGTGATCGCGCCCGGCCTGGGTGGGATTGCCGCGCCGCCGCCAGCGCCACAGAATCAGCCAGGCCACATCGATGATAGGCACGCTCAGCACCAGCAGGGCGGTGGCAACTTTGGCCGGGGCCAAAATAGAAAGCGACGCCAGCGCAAACCCAAGCAGCATGCTGCCGCTGCTGCCCATAAACACCCGCGCCGGATGAAAATTGAACGGCAAAAAACCGAGGCAGGCCGCCGCCAGCGCCAGCGGAAACAGCGCCACCGTCGTCTGCCCCAAACTGTAGGCATGCACGGCAAACAGCAAACTGGCGATGGCCGTTACCCCGGCGGCCAGCCCGTCCAGCCCATCAAGCCAGTTGACGGTGTTGATCATGCCCATCACCCAAAACACGGTCAAGGGATAGGTAATCCAGCCGGGAAAAACGGTGTAGCCAAACAGCGGCAGGGTAACCCGCTCAACAATAATATCAAAGCCAATGGCGATGAGCGCGGCGGCAAACTGGGCGGCAAACTGCGGCCAGCTCGGAAACTCAAACTTGTCATCCAGCACGCCAAATGCAAAAATCATAAGGCTGCCCAGCAGCACCCCGGCGAGCAGCTTGGCATCTTCGGCGCCGATGGCCGGCCATACCCCGGCGGCGCTGAGGGCAAACACAAACAGCCCGGCCCCAAAAAAGCCGGCAAACAGGGCCACCCCACCCAACCGCGAAATGTAGCCCAAATGAATCCGCCGGCCGCCGGGTTCGGCGACTACATTCCAGCGCCGGCCCAACTTGATAGACAGGGGCGTTACCAGTAAACTTAGAAGAAACGCAACAGCAAAAACCAGCAGGTAGCTCATAGCCGAGTCCGGCCAAAGGAATAGTTTGTATCGGGCTAAAAATGGAGTCCGAAAGCAACGCTTGCGAGACAATCTATCACACTCTAAAAGGATTGCGGTAAATGAGCAAATCTGGGCAAGGAGAAGATTATGAAAACAGTTTTGTTATTGCGGCACGCCAAATCTGACTGGGGCGAGGCCGGACTGGCCGATTTTGACCGGCCGCTGGCCACTCGCGGGGAAAAGGATGCGCCGCTGATGGGGCAGATGCTGGCCAAAATTGATTACGTGCCGGACCAGATTATTTCATCGCCGGCAAAACGGGCCAGGCAAACCAGCCAACTGGTAGCCAAAGCCTGCGGCTACCAGCCCGAGATCGACTGGGCCGACTCGTTTTATGGCGGCGGCAG
>CAYOXS010000031.1:14423-23117 GCA_964407935.1 uncultured Caldilineaceae bacterium | reverse complement strand
AGCCATCCTGTAACTTCAGCGAGGAGCTATGAACAACACCGAATGGAGCGCACCTACTAAATACATTGTCAGCGTCGGGCTGATTATTTTTGGCCTGTACCTGCTTTACATCAGCCAGTCGGTTTTAACGCTGGTTATTCTGGCGGCGCTGGTTGCCTTTTTGCTGATCCCGACTGTTGATTTTTTTAACAGCCGGCTCAAAATGCCGCGCGGCGTGGCCGTGCTGGTTACCTATTTGCTGGCGGCCATCGTTATTTTGCTGTCGCCGCTGGTGTTTGTGCCGCCCATCATCGACGGCCTGCGCTTTTTGTACAATATTGACTACAACATTCTGGTGTCAGACAGCCTGGCCTGGATTCAGAGTACGCTCAGCGCCATCGAACAGACAAAACTCTCTTTGGGGGGGTACACGCTGGATTTGGCCCCGTTTGTTGCGCCAGTTTACGATATTCTGCAAAGCGCCGAACAGGAAGCCGCCGTCCGGCTACCCTCGTTTGAAACCGTCATCAATTCGCTGCAATCGGCGGTAACAGTAACTTTTGGCGTGGCCACCAACATTGCCGGAACCGTGTTTTCCGGGATTTTCACGTTTGTAGTGCTGCTGCTATCCGCCATTTATATGACCATTGACGCCCATCGTTTTGCCCGTATTTTTCTGGAGATTGTGCCGCCGGCCTACCAACCGGAAATCTCAAGGCTTCAGCAGCGTTTGGCCCGGACCTGGCGCGCCTATTTTCGCGGCCAGGTAACGCTGATGATCATCATCGGCGTGGTCACCTGGCTGGGTAACACGGCGCTGGGACTGCCGGGCGCGTTTGCCCTGGGGTTTATCGCCGGTATTCTGGAACTTATCCCCAACCTGGGACCGTTTATGGCCGCGGTGCCGGCGGTGGTGGTGGCCCTGCTGCAAGGCTCTACCGTGCTGCCGGTGAGCAACTGGGTTTTTGCGCTCATCATTATTGGCTTTTACATTTTGGTGCAGCAGTTTGAAAACACGGTGGTGGTGCCCCGTATTCTGGGCGAAGCGGTAGACCTGCACCCGCTGGTGGTTATCATTGGGGTGCTGATAGGGGCTAACGTGGGCGGTATTTTGGGCGCGCTGCTGGCCGCGCCGGTGATTGCCTCTGGCCGGGAGATTGTGCGCTACCTGTACAAAAAAATACTCGGCCAACCGCCCTTCCCGGTGGAGGAAGAAGCGGAGCCGCCGGAATCTGTGCTGTGGCAGCAAAGCCGAAAATGGCTGTCAAAAACCCACCAACTGATGGCGGGCAGCCACAACCTGCCAGAGTCGCCGGCCGGTGAGTCAGCGGTTTCGGCAGAGTCCGGGCCGCAAAAGCCCGATTCTGAAGTTGCTTGACGGGAGATTGGTGTTAGGCTATATTACTATTCACCATAAAAATAACAGGCAGGCGCATGGCCCAGGCTACCCAAAAGAAACCCGCACCTCCCAAACCAACCACCGTGTTATTCATCCGGCATGGCGAAAACGAGTGGACATCGAGCCATAAACTGGCGGGGCGAACCCCCGGAGTTCATCTTAACGAACAGGGCAAACGGCAGGCTATCGCGCTGGGCAAACGGCTAGCCAAGGTTAAGCTCAACGCGATTTATGCCAGCCCATTAGAAAGAACCATGGAAACAGCGCAGGCCATTGCCAACCATCACCAACTGGAAGTTCAACCCGAGCCAGAACTTTTAGAAGTGGATTACGGCAAGTGGACCGGCAAGGAAATTGCCAAACTGGCCAAAAAGAAAAGCTGGCCGGTCATTCAATTTTATCCGAGCGCCGCCGGTTTTCCCGGCGGTGAAACCATGTATGAGATGCAAACCCGGTTTGTGAGGGCCATAAACCGGCTGGTAAAAAATCATCCCGAGCAAATTATTGCGGTGGTAGGGCACGCCGACCTGATAAAATCGGCGGTGGCACATTATTTGGGAGTTCATTTTGACCTGTTTCAGCGGATTGTTATCAGTACGGCCTCAATTACCACGGTTAGTTTTATGCCGATGGGGCCGCGGGTGGTGTGTGTAAACGACACCAACCACAATCCGCCGCCCCCAAAAGACAAAGATAAAAAGCCAAAATAAGGACGTCAAGATGTCAAGAAAATTGACAGACCTCCATCCGGTATCAAGAATTACTATTGGAACAGTCGGCCCGCCCGGTCAGCGCGTATTTTTGCTGCAAGCCAGCCAGGAAGGTTCAACCATCACCTTAAAAATAGAAAAAGAGCAGGCCCGCGTGCTGGCTTCGAGCACTATTGAATTGCTGGATGAACTGGATGACAAGTACCCCCGCAGCTACTCCAAAACTGATCAGCCCCTCAGTTCCGATTTGATGCTGCAAGAGCCGGTTGACCCCCGCTTTATTGTCGGCCAGATTGGGCTGGGCTACGACCAGGACGAAGATATGGTGGTGCTGGTGGTTCAGGAAGCGCAATTAGAGGAAAGCAGCGACCCATCGACCGTGCGCTTGTGGGCCACCCGCAGCCAGATGCGCGCCATGTGTGATCACACGCTGGAAGTTGTTGAGCAGGGGCGGCCTATCTGCCCGTTATGTGAATCACCAATGGATCCCGATGGCCATTTCTGCCCCAAAACAAACGGCTATGAAAGGGTACAATGGGTTTAGCCTCGCGGTTTAGCCTGGAAAATATCCGCGCCAAACTGAAAACAGTTGCAGCTCTGGCGCCGGCCAACGCGCTGATCAGCCAGAATAACGCAGTGATTTCGGTGCTGCTGGAAGGCGAGTTGGAGTTGGAAGGGCTGATGCCGTGGAGTTCTAACTACACGTTTTTGGCCACCCTCCGGGCGCAAAACGCAGAATCAGTGTTGGGTATTTACAAACCGGGTGACGGGGAGCGGCCGTTGTGGGATTTTCCGGATCGCACCCTGTGCAACCGGGAGTTTGCCAGCTATCTGGTGAGCCAAATATTGGGCTGGCCCAACATTCCAGCCACCGTGCTGCGCAGCGGCCCGCATGGCGTGGGCAGTGTTCAGCTTTTTATTGAGGCCGAATACGAAGCCCACTACTTTAATATGAAAAACGTGCCGGCCTTTACCACAGATTTCAGAAATATGGCTCTGTTTGACTACATTGTTAACAACGCCGACCGTAAAGGCGGCCACTGCCTCAAAGGCCGCGATGGGACAATTTGGGCCATCGACCACGGCCTGACGTTTCACACCGACCCCAAATTGCGAACCGTTATTTGGGAATTCAGCGACAAGCCGATCCCGGCGGCGCAGATTGATGATTTATCCCGGATGAAAGAATTACTGGAGAATTCGGCGTTGTGCGAGGTTTTGGCGGATTTGATCACCGCGCCGGAACTGAGCGCGTTTAAAAGCAGAATTTCCCGGCTGGTCGCCTCTGGCCAGTTCCCCCCTCTCAGGCCGGGGCGCAACGTGCCCTATCCACCTATTTAATCGGAAACGCCACGTGAACTGAAAACGCCTGGAGCGGTTCAATGACCAGCCAGGGGAATATGCCCAGCGCCACCGTTATCACCGTGAGCATGGCGATAATCACCAGCAGCGCGTAGGGTTCCTCAAAGCGCAGGCTGAGACCGTTGCTGCGCACAGGCTGCGCCGGTGTTTTTAGCAACGCCCGCAGCCCGCGCAAAAAACCGGCCGTAGTGCCCAGCGCGCCGGCCAGCAGCAAAATAGTGCCCCGAATATCCACCTCGGCCAGCGGGCGAATAACCTGCCAAAACGACGGAAATCCTGCCGTAAACGGCGCACCCGCCAGCGTTAATCCGCCCACAATCAAGCCCACAGTCGCTACGGGCATGGTATACGCCGCGCCCCGCACCCAAGAAAAACCGACGCCGGCGCTGCCGATGTTCAGCGTAGACAGGCTGGCCGCGATTAAAATCAGGGCCAGCGCCCGCACCGTTAGCCCCACCAAAACAGTAATAGCCGCCGCCGGGCCACCCAGCCCCAGCACGGTAATGATGCAGCCCATATTAAACAAAGCCGCATACCCCAGCATTTCGCTAAACCCGCGCTGAATGGCAGCCAAAACGCCGCCGGCAAAGGCCGTGGTCACACCGGCAATGATGATGGCGTCAACCAGATACTGCGAGTCTACCAGCCAGGGCAAATCCGCCAGCAGATGCATCAGCGTAGAAACAACAACAATAGGAAAGGCGATCAGCACAAACGCAGCCGTCACCGGCACCGACTCGGCGGCGGTGCTGGTCATCCAGCTATGAAACGGAATAACCGCCAGCCAGATGGCAAAACCCAACCCCACAAACAGCGCAATCTGCTCCAGGTTTTGCGGAGTCACAATTGTGCCGGATAACTGGTAGTCATCAATTTCACGGGCGGCCAGCAAAAACAGCGGCGCGGCCAGCGACACCAGAATCAGAAACCGCAGCGAGGCCCGGGTTGACTCCAGCCGTTCGGTTTGGATGACAAAAACCATTAAAATGGCGGCCAGTTCAATTAAAATGGCGGTAATCCCCAAATGGCGAGACAGGCTGGCCGCGACAAACAGGCCCAAAATGATCAACGCGGCGGGGTAGAAAAATCGCCCCTGCTGGCCGGTTTGGCGCAAATAAGAGAGCGCCCGGCGCTGAGTTGGCTGAGCCGAGGTTAAGAAAATCAAAATAACAAACAGCAGCGCCGTTGAGCCAAACAGCAACGCCAGCATCACCTTTGAAAGCAAGTCCAGTTCGATGGTGCGGCCCAGCAGGTTCAGCACTACGCCGGGGGGCAACTGCACCGACAGCCAGGCCAAAAACAGCGCCGTGAGTACCGCCAGCACCGCCCCGGCGCGCAACCGGCGCAGCAAAAAAACAAGCGTAGCCGCGCCAATGGGAACTCCAACCAGTAACAGATGCGGCATTACACATCCTCCTCAAGGCGTGCGCCGCGCACCACGGTCAGATAACCAAGCGATAGCGCCAGCAGCAAATTAACGCTGCCCCACAATCCCGTTAATAACAGGCTGCTCTCTTTGGAAACATAATACAAGCCAAAGCCGGTCAACAGGGTAAACAGACCGTGGCCGACTTTCATGGGGTCTTCGGTGAGCATGAGCACCCCCAACCCCGCCAGCACCAGCCAATAAATAGCGGTGGTAATGGCCGGCGACAGCGGCAGCAACGGCATCGAGCGGGCCACAGTAACTGCAATTAGCAACAAAAGCAACCCCAACACCAGCCGGAACATGGCGCCGGTGGGCGCAACCTGCCGGCGTCGATTTGTACCCAACAGAAAGTTTGATATCATCGCCCAGCGAAATCTTTGGCGGCCCGACAGGTTTTGCATGGCAACAGCCGTGGCCGCCGAAGTGGTGCTGGCCGAAACCTGCCGCGCCGACAGAAACAAAATGGGGCAAACAAACGCGCCAACCAGTACATTGAGTACGGCAATATCCGGCCGTACCAGCCGAGACAGCATTAACCCGACCACAATATACTGCCCCAACAACGCCAAAATCAGTAGCCGCCAGTCGCGGGAAATCAAAATCAAACCGGCGGTAAAAACCAGCGCCAGCAGAGCTGTTTCATAACTGATAAATTGCAGTTCGCTTAAAACTTGCGGTAAAGTTGGCATAGCTGCTCAGTTCAAAAGGATGATAATCATACCAACCAGGGCCACAAACATAGCCCAGGCAAAGTAATGCTGGCCTTCTAAAACCAGTTGCACCCGCAAAATCAGCCGGGACACCAAATAGAACAGATCATCGGCCCAGCGCAGCGCATTGCGGCTGGTTTCCGGTTCAAAAGGGATGGCCGGCCAAAATTTGAGCCGGGCCTGAAGTTGGGGCTTGAAATACCCCAGGGCGCCGGCCGCCGCCACCACGCCAACCATCATCACAATGCTGAACGTGGTCGCATCGGTTTGGAACAGGGGCTGGCCCGGGCTGACAATTGAAAACAAGATGAACGGTCCCAGTCCGGGTGTTAAAAATGGAACCATCGCCAAAATCCCAACCATCGAGCGGCGCAGATTTTGTTCCTGCCCGCGCGCCAGCCAGCGCCAGTAAAGCAGCAGCCCGCTCAAAGCCAGCGCCTCCGCCAGCGATACCACCAGCATAATAGCCAGACTATCTACACGAAAGAGCGACTGGTATCCGGCCGCCCGGAAAATCCAGCCCAACGACAACGGCACGCCCACCAGCGTAGCCGTCGACATAACTGCCGGCAGATACGGCCACGACCACGCGCCTTCTGAAAATTGGGGGCGGCCCAACGCCGGAGTAGCCCACAACGCCACCAAACTCAGCAGCAGGCCAACAGCAAACGCCGTGGCGGCCCGCACATCGAGCGGCGCGGCCAGCAGCGGCAGCAGGGCCAAAGTTAGCCCCACCCCGGTCACCAGCCCGGTCCGCAGTTCGCGCAGTTGGCCCGGCGTTGGTTCCGCAGTTGGCGCATCGGTATCGGCGCTGCCGACCAGCCAGGTTAAAAAGCCGCCCAGCAGCATGGTGACCACGGTTAACCACATTAACGGGTACGGCAGCGGCTGATGCAGAATTCTGGCCACCAAAAACAGCCCCACCCCGGATGACAGAACCAGATACGCCAGCCGCTCGTCATCGCGCCAGCGCGTGTTGGCGGCAAACTCAACCAGCGGGTACAGCCCCAGGCGCAGCCACAACACCATCCCCAATGCGTACCGGCCGAACACGCCGCCATCGGCGGGAGTGAGAGTGGCCAGCACCAGCGCCGCGCCGGTAAAAACTCCCAAAAATAACCGGCTGACCCCGATATTGCGCTGGCCTTTGCTGATCCAAAATACCACGGTAACCACGTCAAAGGCTACCACGGCGTACAAAATTGTCAGCCCATTGGCCGAAACAAACAGGCCACAGGCGGCTGTGCCCATCAATAACCAGCCCAGCAACCGGACAGGAGGGGTATCGGATGAGGCTGCATCGTACAGGTCTGAACTGAGCAGGGTAACCGCCAGCAAAGCCAGCAACAGCACCAGCAAAAACGGCAAACTGAGCAGATCGACGCGGGCGGTCAGCGCGGCCACGGACTCGGTGGTGGAGAAGTTCCAGCCGGAGAGCAGCGCCAATTCCTGGCTTGGGTCATCGCTGTTAAAAGTAACCGGCACAAATAACACCGACAACAGGCACAACCCAACCAGCCCCGGCGCGCCAACGCCCCAATGAATACGTTTATCGGCGGGGAGCAGGGGCAGCACACCATACAAAATGAAGGCGCTCAGCAGCAAACCTGCTGCCGGCGCCAGCGGAAACAACCAGGATCCTAGCATAAGACAGAAATTTTATCACAGGCGGGACGGTTTGAAAAATGCGCGGCGACACAAAAAAGACGCCTCTGGTGTTGCCACCAGAGGCGCAGCGGGGATGCGGTGTGTGGTTTACCTGCCACACTCAGGCCGTAGGAAGGGAGGTATTAGCGAATTTAGTTTTCAGGATACCCGGCGATTTTGGATGCGCTTGCGAAGAAACGTAGGCACTTCCAAATCTTCTGGATCATACACGGGTTCCCGGGGTGCAGCCGGCTCATCACGCGACGGGCCGTTGTCGCGGGCGCGTTTCTCGGGGAAGATGATTGTCTTCGGGTCGAGTTCGCGCGCGGGTTTGGTGCCGGCCACAACCGGTTTGCGCTTGACAGCCGCGGCTTCAAAGCCGGTGGCGATCAGCGTAATTCTCAGTTCATCATCCAGGTTTTCATCAATGACCGAGCCAAAGATAATGTTGGCTTCGGGGTGAGCTTTGCGGCGCACAATCTCGGCGGCTTCGTTCACCTCGTACAGGCTCAGGTTTGGCCCGCTGGTCACGTTGAACAAAATGCCCTGCGCGCCGTCGATGGTTACGTCCAGCAGTGAGGACGACACGGCCATTTCGGCGGCTGTTACGGCCCGGTTTTCGCCGGTGGCGCTGCCAACAGACATAAGGGCGTTGCCGCCGCCGCTCATAATGGAGCGCACATCGGCAAAGTCAAGGTTAATCAAGCCGGGCACGGTAATCAGTTCTGAAATACCCTGAATACCCTGCCGCAGCACGTCGTCGGCGGTGCGGAACGCCTGGGTCATGCTGGCTTTTTTATCGACAATTTCCAGCAGCCGGTCGTTGGGAATAACAATCAGCGTATCCACCGACTCTTTGAGCGCCTCGATGCCGTCCATGGCCAGATTCTGCCGGCGCGTGCCTTCAAAGCTGAAGGGACGGGTGACCACGCCAATGGTCAGCGAGCCGGAGTCTTTGGCAATTGCGGCAATTACCGGAGCCGCACCGGTGCCGGTGCCGCCGCCCATGCCGCAGGTTACAAAAACCATATCTGCTCCGCGCAGCGTTTCTTTGAGATCATCAGAGGATTCTTCGGCGGCCTTGCGGCCAACTTCGGGGTTACCGCCCGCGCCCAACCCGCGAGTCAGCTTGTCGCCAATGCGAATCCGCTGCGGCGCGTCGCTCATCAGCAGCGCCTGGGCATCGGTGTTGACGGCGATGAAATCAACGCCGCGCAGCCCTTCGGCGATCATCCGGTTGACGGCATTGCTGCCGCCGCCGCCCACGCCGATGACTTTAATCTGGGCAAAATTTTCCGGTAACGAATAATCTTCAATTCTTTTGCTTGTCATTATTGCTCTCCCCGTTGGCAAGAAAAACTACTTTATTTAACCTGGCAGAAACGCTTTGAGCCACCCCGGCATTTTGAGCGAACTTCGCGTTGGCTGCTGGCTTGGTTGGGGTAAATCGTGAGAAAT
>CAYOXS010000031.1:11224-14323 GCA_964407935.1 uncultured Caldilineaceae bacterium | reverse complement strand
ACCGCCTGCGGCTGGGCATGCCCGTACTTGATTTTGATCTCTTCGGCGGAGTTGTATGGTGTGCGCAGCCCAATGGCGATGTCGTTGGTAATCTGCTCGCCGCCGGTGGGCAAAACCACCGTGTGCCAGATGCTGCCTTCAATAAAAATGGCGATGTCGGTAGTGCCGCCGCCAATATCCACCAGCACCACGCCCATTTCGCGCTCAATGTCGGTGAGTACGGCCTCGCCGGAGGCCAGCGGCTCCAGCACCAGCGAGTCGATCTGCACATCGGTTTGCTGCACGCACTTGATCAGGTTGCGGATTGAAGGCGTGGCCCCGGTCACAATGTGGGCCTCTACTTCAAGCCGGTAGGCCTGCATGCCGATGGGATCGCGTACCCCGTCGTCGCCGTCAACCGAAAAGCCGCGCGGAATAATGTGCAGGATTTCGCGGTTGTGCGGAATATCGATGGCCCGCGCCGATTCCAGCGCCCGTTCGACATCAACCGGGCGAATTCCCCGTTCACCCCGGCTGATGGCGATGACGCCTCGGCTATTGATGGCGTTAATGTGCGCTCCAGCGACCCCAACATAGGCGCTGGCAATTTCGTACCCGGAAGTGCGTTCGGCTCGCTGTACAGACTCGGTAATGGCCGAGGTGACTTCGTTGACGTTAACCACCACACCTTTGCGAATGCCCTTGGAGGGGACATTCCCCACACCAACAATCCGCATCAAATTTTCCGGAGGAGGGCCAACTTCGGCAATGAGCGTGCATATTTTTGTGGTGCCAACATCCAGGGCAACAACAGTGCGCTCCACCTAAACCTCCTCCTTATTGGGCTTGTGGTGTGGCAAACTACTCCATTTACCGGCGGTGGGGGTTACCGGGCATTCTCCCAGATTAGAATCTTGATAAAACCGGTAAGATGTAAAGTGTAGTGTACCACAACATATAGTATTTTGCAATAGCTGCACCCACAACATCTTGTATTTTTCCTTAAAATTACTATGTGAAGCCCGGCTAAATCCTGCAAATTTTTAAATTTTAAGGTCGCCGTTGGGGCGGATAAACCGGCTGGCGCTGCTGCGGAAACGGGAGCGGCACGGGCCGGGGTTGCAGCAGCGGCGTGGTAATTTTGAATTCTGGTTTGAGCTTGTACACCGGCCGGAGCGGATTGCGCACGTCAATATACAGCGGCGGCTGTTTTTCCTGCCGCAGATCGGGCAGCAGGGCGCTCAGCACCATCAGCTTGGCCCGCATGTCGCTGCCGTTACCCAAATACACCGGCCAGCCTTCGGGCGTGGCCACAATCAACCCTTTGGCCCGCGTGTGCCGGATGACGGTAACATTGGGCGCCAGCAGTTGCAGCGCCTGCGCGCCGGCAATGATTGTTTGGTCAATTTGATAGCCCACTTCCAGCGGCTGCATATCGTCATCAATGATTTTGAGCATGCCTTCCACTTCGGTTTTGGGCGGCACCACCGTGCCTTCCTGATCCACCCACCAGATCTTGTCGCCGGTTTGCCACAGCACCTGCGGCTTGCGCTCAGTCACAGTGATGTTTACCCGCGCCGGCAGCGAAATGCCCACTTCAGCCGATTTGATGTTGGGCAGTGCGGCAATTTTGGCCGCCACCTGCCTGGGGTTGAGCCAAAACACGCTCTGGCTGTCGATGCCGCTGGCCCGGTAAATTTCCAGCCGCGACAGGGCCTGGTTGCCGGTAATATTCGCGCCGTACACAAAAAAGGCGGGCATGGTAAACAACCAGTACAGCAGCAGCCCCAGCCCGCCGAGCGCCGCCAGCCCGCTGAGTTTATGCCCGCGCATCTGCCAAAATTTAAACAGCGGCGACAGCGACAGCGTTGGGCCGACTACCATCGGCTGCATGCGGACAGATTGCGCCCCCAGGCGCATTTCTGAGCGGCGGCGGCGTTTTTTGGCTCCAAACATTATTCGGCCGTACTCACATCAAACGTGGTGCGTGACTGTTGTTTTTCTTCGTGGCGCTCAATGGCCAGTTCAATCAGCCGGTCAATCAACTCGCTGTACGAAAGCCCGCTGGCCGCCCACAATTTGGGATACATGCTGATCGGCGTAAAACCGGGCATGGTGTTGATTTCGTTCAGGTACACCCGGCCGGTCGATTTTTCCAGCAAAAAGTCGCAGCGAGCCAGGCCGGCGCAATCCAGCACTTTGAACGCGGTTACGGCCAACTGCTGAATTTCGGCCACTTGTACCGGTTCCAGCGGCGCGGGGATGATCAGGTTCGAGCTTTCGTCGATGTACTTGGCGGCGTAGCTGTAAAATTCGCGCGAGGGGATAATTTCACCCGGCACCGACGCAACCGGATCATCGTTGCCCAGCACGCTCACTTCAATTTCGCGGGCGTCAACGCCCTGTTCCACCAGCAATTTGCGGTCGTACTGGGCAGCATCGGTCAAGCCGGCGCGCAGTTCGGCCCGGTTGCGGCACTTGTGAATCCCCACGCTGCTGCCCAAATTGGCCGGTTTCACAAACATGGGGTAGACCAACCCCTGCTCGCAGCGCGACAGCATGGCCTCCGGCTGCTGCTGCCAGTCGCGGCGCAGAAACGTTACGTGCGGCACAATCGGCAGGTTGTGCGCCTTGAAAATGTCTTTGGCCACGGCTTTGTCCATGCCCACCGCGCTGCCCAACACTCCCGCGCCGACATACGGCACATCGACCAGCTCCAGAAAGCCCTGCACGGTGCCATCTTCGCCAAAGGGGCCGTGCAGCACCGGAAAAACAACATCCAGCGCGCCGGTTTCGGCAATGGGCAGAGTCAGCGATTTGTCCTCCGCCGCTTCTGCCGGCAGGTGGCCCAGCACCGGATGGCCGGCGGCGGCATCGAGCAATTTTTGATGCACGTCTGGCCCGGTTAGCCACTGCCCGGTTTTGGTAATGCCGATGGGCACAATCTCGTATTTGGTTTTATCCATCGCGCCTATCACACTCCGGGCCGAGGTGAGACTCACTTCGTGCTCACCGCTCTGGCCGCCAAACAGCACGCCGACGCGCAATTTCCGTTTGGGTTTTTCAGTCGAACTCACCCACAACCTCGATTTCCAATTCCAAAGTCACCTCAAATTTTTT
>CAYOXS010000031.1:0-11124 GCA_964407935.1 uncultured Caldilineaceae bacterium | reverse complement strand
AGTCGAACTCACCCACAACCTCGATTTCCAATTCCAAAGTCACCTCAAATTTTTTCTGAACTTCTGCCTGCACCAACTCGATCAATTGAAGCATATCGGCGGCGGTAGCATCGCCCAAATTTTGAAAAAAGTTGGCGTGTACCGGCGATACTTGCGACTGGCCAATCTGCGTCCCTTTTAGCCCGGCGGCGTCGATGAGGCGGCCGGCGAAATCGCCCGGCGGATTTTTGAACATGCTGCCCATCGTTGCGCCCGGCGGCTGCGTGCTTTTGCGGCGCTCGTTAAAAGCGTTGAGTTGGGCCACAATCCGCTGCACCGGTTCCCAGGCCAGCAGCAGTTCGGCCTGTAACACAACCCAGGTGCGGCTTTCTTGCTTGAGCCGTGATATACGATAACCGTACTCAAACCAGCCCACCGGCTGCCACACCCGCCGCCCGTCCGGCGAGAGCAGTTCGGCCCGAACCAGATTGGCGGCCATATCGCTGCCGTAAGCGCCGGCATTGTTGGTGACCGCACCGCCAATTGTGCCGGGCACGCCCACCGCCCACTCCAGCCCACTCAGCCCGCGCTGGGCACAGCGCCGGGCCAGGCTGGGCAAAATCACACCGCTTTCCACCCGAACAACCGGCGCTTCGGCATCGTGGCCGGGAAAGACCACATGCGTCGCCCGGTTGGCAATTACCATCCCGCGAATCCCGCCATCGCCAATGAGCAAATTAGCCCCGCTGCCCAGCATAAACACCGGCACTTCAAACCGGCGGGCGATGGTGACGGCCTGCACCAGTTCAGTTGCCGAATTGACCGGCAGCCAGACATCGGCCGGGCCGCCCAGCCGGGCAGTTGTGTGCCGGGCCAGGGGTTCGTTGAGGCTCACCCTGTCGCCAAACACCACATTGAGTTCGGCCAAAAATAACATTGTATCGATCATCAGGCAGCGTTAGACAACTCGTCCTCTCGTTGGAGTCTGGCAATTAGCCGCTGCACCGCGGCGCGTTTACCGGCCCGGCTGAGCGTCAACTCTTTAAAACGGAGCATCTCGGCCGCTTCCGGCGGCGACAGTTCGGGCGGGGCCGGCGGCTGCGGTTCCGGGCGTTTTATCAGCTTGAGATTTTTTTTACTCATTGTTCTGTCCTCAATTGAGCTAAAACCATTTCGCCCACTTTGTAGCCGTCGCCGGCCCCCAGCGTGAGCAGCACATCCGGCGCGGCCAGCGTGCGGGCCAGCAACTCGGCGGCTCCGGCCAGCGACGGGATGTAGCGGACGTCGGGGTGCTGCATGCGGCTGATAATATCCCGGCTGCTGATCCGGCCCTCGTCTTTTTCGCGGGCGGCAAAAATATCAACAATCAGCACGTGGTCGGCGTCGGCAAAGGCGGCGGCAAAGTCATCGAGCAGCAGCGCCGTGCGGCTGAACGTGTGCGGCTGAAACAACGCCCACAGCGGGCGGCTGCCAAACCTGGCTCGCGCCGCGGCCAGCGTGGCCCGGATTTCGGTGGGATGGTGGGCGTAATCGTCGATGATGGTAACGCCGGCGGCCTCACCTTTAAGCTGAAAGCGGCGCTCGACGCCGCCGAACTGCCCCAAAATTTCCGCCGCCGCCGCCAGCTCGACGCCCTGCTGCTGGACCACAGTCAGCGCCGCCAGCCCGTTGAGTACATTGTGCCGGCCCGGCACCGCCAGCGACACCGCCGCCGAGCCTTCCGGCCCGGCTGCCGTAAAATCGAACCCACCGCGCTGGTTGGGGCGCAAGTTTTGCGCCTGCCAGGTATTGCCCGGTTCGATGCCGTAAGTTGCCACTTGGCTCCGGGCCGCGACCAGCGCCGCCGCCACGCCGGGCGCATCGCCGCAGCCGATGACCAGCCCGCTGGCCGGCACCAGTTGCACAAATTGGGCAAACGCCTGCTGCAAACTGGCCGCCGACGGAAAAATATCGGGGTGGTCCCACTCCACAAAAGTGACAACCGCCACCTGCGGCCGCAGCCCCAAAAACATGTGGTCGTATTCATCGGCTTCAATCACAAAGGCCGGGCCGCTGCCGGCGGCGGCGTTGGCCGCCAGTTGCGGCACAAACCCGCCCACAATGTAGGTTGGATCGTGCCCGGCCTGGCGCAGCAGATAGGCGATCATCGCCGTGGTGGTGGTTTTGCCGTGCGTACCGGCCACGGCAATGCCGGTGGTACCGGCCATCATCTGCCCCAGCCAATCGGCGCGTTTGTAAACCGGCAGCCCCAGCCGCCGCGCCTGCTGCAATTCCGGATTATCGGCGGCAATGGCCGAAGAAATAATGACCGCGTTCAGACCGGGGACGATGTTTTCTGGCCGCTGGCCGATAAAAACCGTCGCGCCCATATCCACCAGCCGCTCCGTGGCTGCCGATGCCTGAGCATCGGAGCCGGAAATCCGGTGGCCCTGTTGGTAAAGTACGGTGGCAATGGCCGACAGCCCCGCGCCGCCAATGCCAATTAAATGAATGTTGGCCATCGCCTAACCCACTTTGCGGTAGCCATACGGCGGGTGGTAGGTGACGCGCTGGCCCTCGGTGGGGTTGCTTTCAAACCGCAGCCGGGTTCGGACCATTGCCAGCAGCAGAAACAGGCCAAAGGCGATCACCAGCCAGGGAATAAAGCTGTCCATCAGCGTAAAACTGGGCAGGTCTACCGCCTGCACCGAAACGGACGCCGCCGGCTGGCTGAGCGTACTGCTGGAAACAATGGTAATGTCGCCGGTGGAGGCAGTTGCAGCCGCGGCCTGCGCCACGTTGCCCGGCAGGCTGCGCCCGTCCAGATATTCGCGGAGCAGGTTCAGTACAAAAAAGCCGTTAAAGCCGCCCAGCCCCAACCCCAGCACGTGGCCAATGGGATTTACGGCGTAAAAACCGCCGCGCAGCATCAACCGAGACAGCAGGCTGGCGCTGCCCAGCACCACAAACAAAATCACAATCCAGGTTTGCGGATCATCGGCGCTGAGTTGAATGGTGGCGGTACTGAGGGTGAGGTATGAGCCAAACGACTGGCTGAACACGCCCAACAGCGCGTTCAATACGGTGTTGAGCAGCGCCACAACCTGTTCGGCCATGCCCGGCTGCTGCAACAAAAGCAGCAGCAACACCAGCATAAATGTAGTGACCGCCTCTCTCCACCAGCCTTTGAACAGGCCATTAACGGCAAAAAAGCTAACCACCAAAAGGGTTATGACTGTCCAGTTCAGTTGCATAATTTTAACCCGCTATTACCGCCGGTAGCCATACGGCTGTTTAACATAGATTCTACGGAAACCGTTATTATTTCTCTGATAACCAACCCTGTTTCTGAGCGCCATCAACAACACCCCTACGCCAATGATAATCAGCACCCAGGGAATGTAGCTATCTAAAATTGTAACGTTTGGCAGGTTGGTTGCGGTAAAGGCCACCCCGGACGAGGCCATTGCCCGGCCGGCGGTATTTTGCGCAATCTCCGAAGGCAAAACCAGGGCCGACTGATCAATCCCCGGCAGGCTGCGGCCATCCAGATATTCCCGCAGCAGCCCCATAAAAACAAAACCGTTAAAACCGCCCAACAGCCCGCCCAAAATACTGCCCATTGGGCTGGCGTCGTGATCGGCCAGGGCGTAATGGGCAAACAGGGCCGAAACCACCATCCCAAACATCAGCGCAATCAGCCACGTGCCGGCGGCGCTGGCATCGATCACCGGGATTCTGCCGGACTGGATGCCGAAAACCGACTCAAACGTCGGCAGCACCGAGGCTGGCACCACGCCCCACAACGCTCCAATGACGGTGTTGACCAGATCGATGACAATTTGAGCCAGCGATGGATTTTGCAGCAGCAACAGCATGAACACCAAAAAGCCGGTGCTGATGGCTTCTTTCCACCAGCCCCTAAAAAAACCCGCCAGTGCAAAGATGGCAATTACCGCTAAAGTCAGGGTTGTCCAATCAACATTTACCACGGGTTCGTACCTCCAAAATCTCCTGAGCCAGATGGTCGGCGGCGTTGGGTTTGGCCAGCGCCCGGCTGGCCTGCCCCATCGCTGTTAATTGCTGCCGGTTGGCCAGTAAATCGATGACCGCTGCCGGCAATTTTTCCGGCAAGTCCGCATCGGCAATGACCACGGCGGCGCCGTTTTCAGCCAGATAGTTGGCGTTGAGCGCCTGATGCGTGCCGGCATATGGATACGGCGCTAAAATCGCGGGCAGGCCGATGGCTGTAAATTCGCCCAGCACACTGGCCCCGGCCCGGCTAACCACCAGATCCGCCGCCCGCAGCGCGACGGGCATCTCCTGGTGCAGATATTCAAACACGTGGTAACGCGCCAGCTGCGCCGGGTTTAGCTGCGCCCGCCGGGCCTGCACCGAGTCCGCATCCAGCGCGCCGGTAATATGCACCACCTGGGCCACGGCCAAAAACGGCTCGATGGCGTTGGCGACGGCCTGGTTGATGCTGCGCGCGCCGCGGCTGCCGCCAAACACCAGCAGCACGGGTAAGTCATCGCTTAATCCCAACTGGCGGCGCGCGGCCGTTTGGTCCGGGCCGGCCAGCAGTTCGGCGCGCACCGGGTAACCGGTAACCACACTCTGGCCGGGTTTAAAGAACTGCTGGCTGAGCGGCGTAGTCACGGCCACTCTGCTGGCAAAACGGGCCAGAAATTTAATGGCCATGCCCGGTTCCATATCCGGCAGGTAAATCAGCACCGGCACGCCGGCCCGCCACGCCGCCAACGTTACCGGCACGCAAACGTAACCGCCGGTCACAAACAGCGCCTCCGGCTGAAACCGGTTAATGATGCGCCGGCTCTGGCGATAACCCCGGCTCTGGGTGAGCAGGCTTTTGGCCGCGGCCAGCGGGTTTTTGCCCCGCACGCCCACCGCCGAAATCAGTTCTATTTTTAAGCCGGCTTGCTCAACCAGCGCCTGTTCCATACCGCCCTGGCTGCCCACCCACAAAATCTGTGAGTCAGGAGACAGCCGGTTTAGACTTTGCACGGCGGCCAGAGCCGGATACACGTGTCCGCCGGTTCCGCCCCCGGAGATCATCAGCCTCATGGCGTTCCTCTTTGTCTGCGGCGCTGGCCGGCAGCGTTCGGCGGGAGACCGCCAGCAGCAACCCAATGCTGGCCATACTGATCACCAGCGACGAGCCGCCATAGCTGAACAACGGCAGGGTGACGCCGGTAAAGGGAATGCTGGCCGTAACCACGCCAATGTTAACAATGGCTTGCAGGATCAGGCTGATAGTAATGCCCGATGCCAGAATGGTGCCAAACGAATCCGGCGCGGCCAGCGCAATTTTAAACCCGCGATAGGCCAAAAAGGCAAACAGGCCAATCACCACCAAACAGCCAATCAGCCCCAGTTCTTCGCCCAAAATGGCAAAAATACCATCGGTGTGCGAAGCCGGGATGTAGCCAAATTTCTGGCGGCTGGCCCCCAGCCCCAGCCCGGTGATGCCGCCGGAACCAAGCGCAATGAGAATTTGCCGAATCTGGTAGCCATCGCCCAGCGGGTCGCGGTTGAGCGGGTCCAAAAACGAGGCAATCCGGGCCAGCCGGTACGGGGCGCGGCTGATCAACAGGCCCAGCGTCAACAGCCCCAGCAGGCCGCTTAAAATCATCTGCAACATGTTGCCGCCGGCGATAAAAAACATGGCCAGCGCCGTAGCGCCAATCAACATGGCGGTGCTCAGATCGTGCTGGAGCACCACCAGCCCCACAATCACCCCCAGCAAAATGGCAAACGGGATCAGCCCGTAGCTCACTTTTCTGATCTGGTCACCTTTAGACGACAGCCAGGCGGCAATGTAAATGATGACCGCCAGCTTGCTAAACTCAGAAGGCTGGTACGAGCCGTTAAACAGCCAGCGCTGCGCGCCAAACGTTACCTGCCCTACCACCAGCACCACAATTAAAAGCAATAAATTGATGGCCATCAGCGGCACGGCAAATTTTTGCCACACGTGGTATTCAATGTTGGCTAACGCAAGCAGCGCCAGCGTGCCAATGCCGGTAAAAAGCAACTGCCGGATAAAAAAGTAGGTTGGCTGCTTGTAAAGTTGATACCCCAGGGCAAAGGTCGCGCTGTAAATCATCATCAGCCCCAAAATGAGCAGGGCCGCGACCGTTACCACCAGTTGGTAATCAAATTTATGGATGTCGTCTGCCTTTGGTTTAGCCATAAACCTACTACAACTGATTAACCAGCTCAGCAAAGCGTTCGCCCCGCTGAGTGTAACTGCTAAATTGATCGAAACTGGCACAGCCGGGCGATAGGAGCACAACGTCGCCGGGCTGGGCCATTTTCACTGCCAACTGTACGGCCTCCTCCAAAGTTTCGCAGCGGTGGACATTTGGAGCGCGGCCGGTTTCTCTTTTTGTCACGCGCTCAATCACCTCGTGGATGAGTTGAGCCGCATGGCCAAACAGAATGATGTCTTTAGTGACGTTGCGCATCAGCCGCACAGCGTCATCCCAGGGCAGGTGTTTGTCTTTCCCGCCTGCCAGCAGCACAATCGGTTCAGAAAACGAGCGCAGCGCCGCCGTTAACCGTTCCGGGCTGGTAGAGATACTGTCATTAAAGTACGATACGTTGTTAACCACCCGCACCAGTTGCAGCCGGTGCTCAACGCCGGCAAAGGTGGTGGCGACCTGGCGCATGGCCTCTACGGTTGCGCCGGCCTCGCGGGCCAGCAAACTCGCGGCCAGAATGTTGGCCTGGTTGTGCCGTCCGCGCAGCTTCACCTCGGCGATATCGACAATGGGTTCGGGCCGGCCGGCGGCGTCAAAAAACGCCAGCGAGTTTTTATGCAGCCCGGCCCCACCGGGGATTTGCGCCTCAAGGCTAAACCACCTGACCCTCTGGCCAAATTGATGGCCAATTGTCCGGGTCATATCGTTGTCCAGCCCCATTACGGCCACATCGTCCGGCCCCTGATAATCAACCAGCGCCCGTTTGGCGTGAACGTAATGCTTCATCGACGGGTGACGGTCGAGGTGATTGGGCGTAATGTTCAACAGCGCCGAAACTGGCGGGCTGAAACTTGCCAGCAGCGGCTGGAGTTGGGCCGGGATAACGGCGTGTTCATTGAGCCGGGCGTGAAAGTACTCCAACTGAAAGCTGCTCAGTTCCATCACCACCACATCCTGTGGTGATATGTCATCGACCACCTGAATGAGCGGGCGGCCAATGTTACCGCCAACCCACGTTTTTTGCCCGCTGGCTTCCAGCATTTTGCCGGTTAGGGTGGTAGTGGTGGTTTTGCCGCTGGAGCCGGTAATGGCTACCAACCGCGCCGGACACAGATGGCAAAACAGGCGGCTTTCTGTGCTGAACGGCAGTTTTTTCTGCCGGGCCTGCGCCAAAAACGGAACTTCGAGCGGAACGCCGGGGCTCACAAACAGCAGATCGGTTTGATCGAGCAGCCAGGTGGGATGTTGGCCCAATACCAACGACACGCCCGCCGCTTTGAGGCTGGCGGCCACCTGGCCCAACTGCGCCTCTGGCTGCAAATCGGTAACGGTTACGGCCACGCCGTGCTGCGCCAGATAGGCGGCCAGCGCGCTGCCTTCACGCCCCAGCCCCACCATCAATACTCGCAAACCGGCTACCACGCCGAGATCTGCCATGTCCGGTCTTCTTTCCAGCCGTTTAGGCCGCCAACTCCTGCGGAGTCCAGATCATTTGCTGCTCTTCGGGCTGCATCAAATCGTCATTTAAAATGGCCCGCACCACTTCATCCAGCGTGTTGAGCAGTTGGCCGGCTTTGGTGCGATAGTGGCGCACGCCCCGGCTCAAATCCTGGTCGATGCGGGTGACCAGTTCCATGGCGGCATAGTAGGTGGCTTCCTGTTCGTTCATTTTGGCCGTCTTTACCAGTTCCGGGCGCGGGCGACCGTTGTTGACAATGTGCAACTGTGACATTTCGGGTGATCCTCCTTTGGTTTCTTTGTTACTAACGTTGTTCAAATTATTTAACATGATTCCCCCGTTAAATCAGGGCCAGGGCAATCCCCAGCATTGCCGATAAAATTCCAATCAGCCAGAAGCGCTGCGTAACATGCGTTTCTGACCACCCCAACAGTTCAAAGTGGTGGTGCAACGGACTCATTTTGAATAGGCGCTTTCCTCCCGTCAATTTAAAATAACCTACCTGCAAAACCACCGAGAGAGCCTCGGCGACGAACATGACACACACAATTGGCAGCAACAGCCATTGGCCGGTCATCAGCGCCACCACGGCCAGCGTTGCGCCCAGCGCCAGCGAGCCGGCATCGCCCATAAACAGCTCGGCGGGGTAGGCGTTGTACCACAAAAAGGCCAAAATCGCGCCGACAACGGTAAACACAAAGGCCACCAGCCAGATTTGTCCCTGCAAAAAGGCGATCACGCCGTAGGCGGTAAACGATACCGCCGCAATGCTGCCGGCCAGCCCGTCCAGGCCATCAGTTAAATTGACGGCGTTAGACATGCTGACAATGATGAACATGGCCACCGGAATGTAGAACCAGCCAATATCTATTTTTTGCGCCACGCCCGGAATGGCGATGCTGCGCAAATCAAGCACGTAGTGCAGAAACGCGGCGGTGGCGGCGGCAAAAACAATTTGCCACAACAGCTTGGTTCGGGCCGACATGCCGGTAGTGATCACTTTTACGCCCATCAAATCATCAATCGCGCCGAGCGTGCCAAATGTCACCATTACGCCCATTGGCACCAAAATCGAGCGGCCAATTAAGGTGATGTCCAGCAGGTTGGCCACGTTGAGCACGCCGGTAATCACCAGCACCGGGATTAAAACCATTACTCCGCCCATTGTCGGCGTGCCGGTTTTGATCTGGTGCGTGCTCGGCCCTTCAATGCGAATGCCTTTGCCAATGCCGTACTGCTTTAATAAATTGATTAGCGGTCGCCCCCAAATGACAGCCAGCAAAAACGATATGGTTCCGAGTGTTAGTGAATACGCCATTAACTGGCTGCCCCTTTAATTTTTGGCGCTTTTTGGCCCCGAGCGCCGGTTGCGAACCGTTAAGGCCGTGACAATTTCAACCATCCGCTGCGAATTTGAGCCTTTAACCAACACCAGATTCTCCGGCTTTAGAATTTCTTTGAGCAAATCGATGGCCGCCTGGTTGGTGTCAAACTGTAAAATTGATGACTGAGCCAGCCCGCAGGCCGCCGCTTCTTCGGCAATCCACCTGGCCCGCGCCCCAATGGTAATCAACAGGTCGACCACGTCGGCGGCGCGGCAGCCCACTTTGCGATGGCCTTCTTCTTCAAAGCTGCCCAGTTCCATCATATCGCCCAGCACCGCGATTTTGCGCGGGGCGGTCAAATCGTCCAGCAAGTTCAGCGCGGCAATGGTTGAAGCCGGGCTGGCGTTGTAGGTGTCGTCCAGCAGCGTCGATTGGTTGGGGCCGGGTACGGCCAGCAACCGCAACTGCGCTTTACTGGGCAGCGCTTGCAGCCCGCCAATAATTTCGGCCCAATCCAGCCCTTCTACCAGCCCCGCCAGCGCGGCCCGCAGCGCGGTGTGCACGCTGTGCCGCCCCAGCAACGGCAGCCGCACGTGGATGTGTTCGCCGCGGTAGTGCAGCACAAAGCGGATGCCTTCCAGCCCGGCGCTCTGCACATCGCTGGCCCACAAATCGGCTTCCGGCGACATGCCGTAGGTGTACACTGTGGCCGGGGTCAGCTGAGCCATCGCCGCCACCCGCGGGTCGTCCCGGTTGAGAATGGCCACGCCGCCGGCCGGCAGCGCCTGCACCAGCTCGGCCTTGGCCTGGGCAATCCGCTCAATGGTACCCAATCGCTCCAGATGAACCGGCTCCACGTTGGTTACCACGCCCACCTGCGGCCGGGCAATGCGGCACAGCAGCTCAATTTCACCGATGTCGTACATGCCCATTTCCAGCACCACCCGCTCGTGACTGGGGTTGAGTTTGAGCAGCGTCAGCGGCAGTCCTATTTCGTTGTTAAGGTTGCCCTCGTTTTTAAGAGTGACAAAACGGGCGGCCAGCACGTTGGCCAGTAGTTCTTTGGTGGTGCTTTTGCCCACACTGCCGGTAACGCCGATGACTCTGGCGTCAAACTGGCTGCGCCAGTGAGCTGCCACCCGCTGCAACCCGGCCAGGCTGTTTTCTACCTGGAGACAAACCGGCAAATTTGTCGCCGCAGCCTGAGCCGGGTCGGCCTGGCCAATTTGCAGCGTTTGCGCCGGCCAAAAGGGCGGCACGGGCTGCTGGGTAATGGCGGCGATAGCGCCGCGCTCAAACGCCTGGGCCACATATTGGTGGCCGTCCACGTTTTCGCCGGGCAGGGCCACAAACAACGAACCCGGCTCGGCCTGTCGCGAGTCGATGACCACGGAGGTGACCGGCTGGCTGGCCTCGATGAAGTTGCCGGTCAGGCCGGTGAGCACATCGGCCAGAGTGAGTGTTTTCATTTTGGCCCCGTCATCGCCAGCCGCACGTCGTCCGGCGGAATGTTGAGCATCACCACCAACTGCTCGGCAATCCGCTTAAACGCTGGCGCGGCGGTATCGCTGCCCCACTTGGAGGTTGTTGGCCGGTCGATGATGACCAGCACCACCACCTGCGGGTCGTCGGCGGGGAAAAAGCCGGCAAACGAGGCCAGGGTCAGGGTGGGGTGATAGCCGCCCGGCACCGGAATTTGGGCCGTGCCGGTTTTGCCGGCTATTTTGTAGCCGGGCACCAAAGCCTGGCTTTCGGCGCGGTTCATGGCTTCAACCAGCATACCAGTCAGCGTGGCCGCCGTGGTTTCAGAAATGGCCCGGCGGACAACGGTCGGTTTTACCTCAACGGTGCGGTCGCCTTCAGCAATGCGGTCAACAATGTAGGGTTTCATCAACAGCCCTTTGTTGGCCACGGCGCCCACCGCCAGCGCAATTTGCAGCGGGGTAACGGCAATCCCCTGCCCAAACGAGTTGGTGCCCAGGTCGCTTTCGTGCCAGTTGGCATCGAGCGGCGTTTTGAGCGTGCCGGGGCCTTCGTTATCCAAATCAACATCGGTGAGCCGGCCAAAGCCAAAGCGTTTGAGATAGGTGTAAAATCGATCTTTGCCCATCGCCACTGCTACCTGGGCCACGCCCACATTCAGGCTTTTGGCCAGCAC